>CAJFUT010000216.1 GCA_904420255.1 uncultured Angelakisella sp.
ATCGCCGCGGCGGGGGTGCCGGTGATCTGCGGGCCCATCATCTCCACCCGCACCAAGCCGGAGCTGCGGAACCTGGACCGGCGCAACGCCGCCCTCCTGCTGGAGGCGGGGGTCCGGGTGGCCATCAATACCGACGCCCCGGAGGTGCCCATCGACCTGCTGGCCACCCAGGCCGCTATCACGGTGGCGGCGGGGGTCCCGGTGGAGCGGGCCCTGGAGCTGATCACCCGGAACCCCGCCGAAATCTGCGGCATCGGGGACCGGGTGGGGAGCCTGGCCCCCGGGCGGGACGCCGATGTGCTGGTCTTTGACCGGGACCCCATTGGCCTGCTGGTGAAGCCGGTGCACATCCTGGTGGACGGGCGGCTGATGCGGTAGGGAAAAATGGAAAATCGCCCCATTTGCTCTTGTAATTTTTCATAAATCAGGGTATACTGGAAATAAGGATTTTGGAGTATTGCCATAATTCCCCTGGTGGGAAAGGAATATAGAGAGCAAGGAGTGATCTTATGAACATCACGTACCTGGGCAGGAAAACCACGGTGAAGGACTCCTTCAAGGAGTATGCCGAAAAAAGGCTGAAACGCCTGGAAAAATTCTTTGACGATGATCCCACTGTGACCATCGTGGTGACCAACCAGGGGGAGGATGAAACCGTGGAGGTCACCATCAAATCCCGGGGGATGTTCTTCCGGGGCGAAAAGACCAGCCAGGACCGTCAGGTTTCCCTGGACCTGGTGGCGGACGCCCTCACAAGCCAGATCGTCCGCAACAAAACCCGCCTGGAGCGCCGTTTGAAGGCCCCGCTGCCTATGCCGGAGGAGCCGGCCTATTCCGGGGCCGAAACCGACGCCGCCAACCTGGTCAAGACGAAAAAATTCCAGGTCAGCGTGATGGATGTGGAGGAGGCCATCCTTCAGATGAACCTGCTGGGCCATGAGTTCTTCATGTTCCGCAGCGGGGAAACCGGAGAGATCAATGTGGTCTACCGGCGGAAGGACGGGAACTACGGCCTGCTGGAGCCCATCCACGACTGACGGTTCAGAACAGCATTTCGGCGGTGAGAGGCCTTCGCCGGCTTCTCACCGCTTTTTTGAGAGGACAAAGCCATGGAACAACTGCTGCATTTCGCCTGCCCCTGCAATTTCGGCCTGGAGAGCGTCCTGGCGGGGGAGCTGAAAAGACTGGGCGCCCGGGAGGTCACCGCCGCCGACGGGCGGGTGGATTTCCGGGGCACCGCCGAGGATATCCCCCGGGCCAATCTCTGGCTGCGCACCGCGGAACGGGTGCTGGTGGTGCTGGGGAGCTTTCGGGCCACCTCCTTCAGCCAGCTTTTTGACGAGGTGGAAAAGCTCCCCTTTGAGGAATTCATCGGCAAAAAGGACCGCTTCCCGGTGAAGGGATGGTCCCTCAATTCCCAGCTTCACAGCGTGCCGGACTGCCAGTCCATCATCAAGAAGGCGGCGGTGAAGCGGCTGGGGAAAAAATATGGGGTCGCCTGGTTCGAGGAGACCGGCGCCCTTTACCAAATCCAGTTTTCCATCCTCAAGGACACCGTCACCATTATGCTGGATACCTCGGGGCAGGGGCTCCACAAACGGGGCTACCGCCCGGTTTCCAACCTGGCTCCCATCAAGGAAACCCTGGCGGCGGGGATTCTGGACATCGCCCGGATCTATCCCGACACCCGGCTCTATGATCCCTTCTGCGGCAGCGGCACCTTCCTGGTGGAGGCGGCCCTCAAGGCCCGCAACCTGGCCCCGGGCCTGCGCCGGCGCTTTGCCGCTGAGAGCTGGAGCTGCCTTCCCGCCGGGGTCTGGCAGGCCCAGCGGGGGGAGGCCCTCTCCAAAATCCGCCGGGAGGTCACCTTCCGGGCCTTCGGCAGCGACATCAGCCCTGAGGCCCTGGAAATTTCGGCGGGGAGCGCCAAACGGGCGGAGGTGTCCGGCCTGGTGGAGCTGCGGCAGATGGATGTCCGGGATTTCCAGGTGCCGGAGGAGAAGTCCATTGTGGTCTGCAATCCGCCTTACGGGGAGCGGCTCCTGGACCTGCAGGAGGCCCGGGAGCTCTGCCGGGTGATGGGGCGGGTGTTCCGGCCCTCGGACCGGGTGGGATATTTCATCATCAGCTCCCTGGAAGACTTTGAGCACCTGTTTGGACGCCGGGCGGACAAGCGCCGCAAGCTTTACAACGGCATGGTGAAATGCCAGCTTTATATGTATTTCCCCCAAAAGGGCTGAGCCTATTGGGGAAGCCCCGGGGAAGGGCCGCTTCGGTGTGCCCTGCCCCGGGGCGCTGCTGTTTCTGCCGTCCCACAGCTTCATTTTTCCTGGCTGGGGCAGCGGCATTGGGTGATCATCTCCCGGAGGAGCTGGGCGTGGTGGGATTCGTCCATGGCGATGCGCCGCAGCACCTGGCGTATTTTCTGGTCGGAGATCTGGGAGGCCGCCTTCAGATAGGCGTCCACCGCCGCCACCTCGTCGGCCAGGCTCGCCAGCAGGGCGCCGCAGAGGTCCTTTCGGTAATTTACCAGTGAGCCGCTCCACCATTGGCGGGACTTTTCCCCGGCAAAATCGGGAGTCCCTCCGCAGAGCAGGATCAGCCTGCCCAGCATCTCGAAATGCCGCATCTCCACAATAGCGATGCCCCGGAGGGCTTCGCTGATTTCATTGCGGGCCCTGCTTAAAACCATGCTTTGGTAGCAATACTGGGTAATGGCTCCCAGCTCGCTTTTCCGGCCGGCGTAAAGGTTCTTCAGCAGGGGGACCCAGGCGGAGTTGGGGCGGGAAACCTCCAGGGGAGGATAGGGAAGGGGGCACTGGTAGATTTTGTCCATATTAACACCTCATTTTTCAGATAGCACCCTTCCATCCTATGCGGGCGTCGCTTTTCGGTCAGGATTCAACCCCGGGGCCGGAGGGGAATATACTGGGAAAGAAAGGTGAGGTGGCGGGAAATGCTGGTCCAAAAGCGGAGAAAAAGCAAAAAAAGAAAATTTCGCATCAAATGCCTCCTGGCGGCCCTGGCCCTTCTGGGAGGGCTGGCGGCGGCGGACATCCAGCTGCGCCCCGCGGTGACCGCCGCGGCGGAAAGCCAGGCCATGCTCTATGCCACCCAGGCCATCCAGGACACGGTATACAGCCAGGTGAGCCAGATGGAGCTGCAGTACGGCGACCTGGTGCGCCTCACCTACAGCGATCAGGGGAGCGTCACCTCCCTCCAGACCGATATGCTGGCCATGTCCAAATTCCAGTCCTCCGTCACCAGCTCCATCATCCAGCGGATCCTGCTTTTTGAGAACCACCGGCTGCTGCTCCCCATCGGCACCCTCACCGGCAGTCCCATCCTTTCCGGGCGGGGCCCGGAGGTGGAGATCAAGCTGGTCCCCTCCAGCTTTGTGGAAACCCAGATCCGCAACGAGTTCGATTCAGAGGGGATCAACCAGACCCGGCACCAGGTCATCCTCAATGTGAAGATGGATATTCAGGCGGTGCTGCCGGGCTATTCCATCTCCTCCCGGGTGGATACCGACATCTGCCTGGCGGAAACGGTGATTGTGGGGCTGGTGCCCAGCGCCTTCACCCTGGTTTCCGACGGCACCGACCCCCTGGTGGGCCTGATCCAGGACTACGGCGCGGCGGAGGGATGAAGCTTTGCGGCCGTGGGGCCGGAAGGGGCGCGCGTCTGCTTCCGCTGGGGTTTTGCATGGCAAAATACCCGGGTTGGGGCTTTTCGCGGGGTTTCCAATATTGTAATGACAAACAAAATATGGTAAACTTATTTAGTTAAAATGAGGTGAGAAGTATGCGCGACCCCATCCTAGAGGAGATCGAATCCCTCCGGGCTCAGGTGGAATATCATGCCAACCGCTACTATAACCTGGACGACCCGGAAATCTCCGACTTTGAATACGACCGGCTCCTCCACCGCCTGATAGACCTGGAGGAGGCGAACCCCCAGTATGATTCGCCCACCTCCCCGACCCGCCGGGTGGGGGGCAGCGCCTCCAATACCTTCGCCCAGGTGGAGCACCGGGTCCAGATGGGCTCCCTCCAGGACATCTTTTCCTTTGAGGAGCTGCGGGATTTCGACCGCCGGGTGCGGGAAACGGTGGAGGCCCCCTCCTATGTGGTGGAACCCAAAATCGACGGCCTTTCGGTTTCCCTGGAATACCGGGATGGGGTGCTGACGGTGGGGTCCACCCGGGGAAACGGGTTTGTGGGGGAGGATGTCACCGAGAACATCCGCACCATCCGCTCGGTGCCCCTGCAGATTCCTGAAAAGCTTCCCCTGCTGGAGGTCCGGGGGGAGGTCTATATGCCGGTGCAGAGCTTTGAGAAGGTGGTGGAGGCCCAGGAGCTGGAGGGGGAAAAGCCCTTCAAAAATCCCCGGAACGCCGCCGCCGGCTCCCTGCGCCAGAAAAATCCCAAAATTACAGCCAAACGGGGGCTGGACATCTTCGTTTTCAACGTCCAGCAGATCGAGGGCCGGGAGCTTTCCTCCCACAGCGAGTCCCTGGAGTATCTGGCCTCCCTGGGCTTCAAGGTGGTTCCGGAGTACAAGGCCTACGGGGACATGGAGGAAGTGATCCGGGACATTGAGGCCATCGGGGAAAAACGGGGGGATTACCCCTTCAATATCGACGGCGCCGTGGTGAAGGTGAACGACTTTGCCCAAAGGGAGCTCCTGGGCTCCACCGCCAAATTCCCCCGGTGGGCGGTGGCCTACAAGTATCCCCCGGAGGAAAAGGAAACCCGCCTTTTGGATATCCAGGTCCAGGTGGGGCGCACCGGGGCGGTGACCCCCACGGCGATCTTTGAGCCCATCACCCTGGCGGGTACCACCGTCAGCCGCGCGGTGCTCCACAACCAGGATTTCATCAATGAAATGGGCCTTGCCATCGGGGATAAGATCCTGGTGCGCAAGGCGGGGGAGATCATCCCCGAGGTGCTGGCGGTCACTTGGCACGACCCGGACAAGCCCTCCTACCGCCTGCCGGACCGCTGCCCCTCCTGCGGCGCGGCGCTGGTGCGGGAGGAGGGGGCTGCGGCGGTGCGCTGCCCCAACATCAGCTGCCCCGCCCAGCTGGTCCGCAGCATCATCCATTTCTGCTCCCGGGGGGCCATGGATATCGACGGGATGGGGGAGGCCGCCTGCCAGCTTCTGGTGGACCAGAGCCTGGTGTCCACCCCGGCGGACCTGTACCGCCTGGCGCCGGAGCAGCTCATCGGCCTGCCCGGCTTTGCCCGGAAGAAGGCGGAGAAAGTGGTGGGGGCCATCCAGGACTCCAAGAAGAGGGAGCTTTCCCGCCTTCTCTTTGGGCTGGGCCTGCCGGGGATCGGGGAAAAGGCCGCCAAGCTCCTGGCCCAGCGGTTCGGCTCCCTGGAGGCGGTGGAAAATGCCGGCTGGGAGGAGATCGCCCAGATCGACGGCTTTGGGGAGATTATGGCCCGGAGCGTCCAGGACTATTTCCGGGAGGAGCACAACCGAAACCTTTGCCGGGAGCTTCAGGAGCTGGGGCTCAATACCACCGAGGCCCGGCCGGAGGCTTCCGGCGAACTGGAGGGGCTGACCTTCGTCCTCACCGGCACCCTGCCCACCCTGACCCGCAGCGAGGCCGCGGCCATCATCGAAGCCCACGGGGGGAAAACCGCTTCCTCGGTTTCCAAAAAGACCAGCTACGTGCTGGCCGGGGAGGACGCGGGGAGCAAGCTCACCAAGGCCAACCAGCTGGGGATCCCGGTGATCGCCGAGGAGGACCTTCTGAAGATGACAAAAGGAGGAACCGAGCGTTGAATATTGATATCAGGCATATTGCCAAGCTGGCCCGCCTCACCATCGAGGAGGACCGGATGGAAAAATTCGAAAAGGATATGGCGGACATTGTTGCCATGGTGGAGAAGCTCCCGGCGGTGGAAAACCAGAGCCTGGCCCTGGACCCCGCCGACCGGATGGAGCTGCGCCGGGACGAAATCAAGCCCTCCCTGCGGAGGGAGGCGGTGCTTCAGAACGCCCCCAAAACGGCGGCGGGCTGCATCGTCGTCCCCAAGACCGTTGACTGAGAGGAGAAACAGCCATGAATCTGTATCAACATACCGCCAGGGAGCTTTCCCGGATGCTGCGGGAAAAGGAGTGCAGCGCCAGGGAGATCCTCCAGTCGGTCTTTGACCGTATCGACGCCTGCGATGAAAAGGTGGGAGCCTACCTGACCCTGGACCGGGAGGGGGCCATGGCCGCCGCCGGGCGGGTGGACGAGAAAATCGCCGCCGGGGAGGAGCCGGGCCCGCTGGCCGGCATCCCCGTGGCGGTGAAGGACAACATCTGCACCAAGGGGCTGCTGACCACCTGCGCCTCCCGGATGCTGTACAACTTCGTCCCCCCCTACAACGCCACGGTGATGGAGAAGCTGGAGACCGCCGGCTGCGTCGTCCCCGGCAAGGTGAATATGGATGAGTTCGCCATGGGCTCCTCCTGTGAAACCTCTTATTTCAAAAAGACCCACAATCCCCACGATCTGGACCGGGTCCCCGGAGGCTCCTCCGGCGGCTCGGCCGCCGCTGTGGCCGCCGGGGAGGCGGTCCTTTCCCTGGGCAGCGATACCGGCGGCTCCATCCGCCAGCCCGCTTCCTGCTGCGGG
This sequence comes from uncultured Angelakisella sp., assembly GCA_904420255.1. GTDB lineage: Bacteria > Bacillota > Clostridia > Oscillospirales > Ruminococcaceae > Angelakisella. The sequence goes on from CAJFUT010000216.1 coordinate 6,638, forward strand.
GTCATCGGCCTGAAGCCCACCTACGGCAGCGTTTCCCGGTACGGGCTGGTGGCTTTCGCCTCCTCCCTGGACCAGATCGGCCCCATGGGCCGCTGCGTGGAGGATGTGGCGGCTCTCTACAGTGTCATCTGCGGCCGGGATCCCATGGACGCCACCACCGCCCGCCGGGAGTATCCCGACTTTGCCTCCCTCCTTAAAGGGGAGGTGAAGGGGCTGCGGATCGGTGTCCCCAAGGAATACTTCGGCCCCGGGGTGGACCCCGAGGTGAAGGACCTGGTGCATCAGGCTCTCCGGGAGCTGGAGGCCGCCGGGGCCACCCTGGTGGAGCTGAGCCTTCCCGGCACCGATTACGCCCTCTCCGCCTACTACATCATCTCCTCCGCCGAGGCATCCTCCAACCTGGCCCGGTTCGACGGGGTCAAATACGGCTTCCGGGCCGAGAGCTTCGACGGCCTCACCGATATGTATGAAAAGACCCGGAGCCAGGGCTTTGGGGACGAGGTGAAGCGCCGGATCATGCTGGGGACCTTTGTGCTCAGCTCCGGCTACTACGACGCCTATTACAACAAGGCCAAGCTGTTCCAGAAGGCCCTGCGGAACGAGTTTTCCCAGGCGTTCCAGTCCTGCGATATCATCGCGACCCCCACCGCCCCCGGCATTGCCTTCCGCCTGGGGGAAAATATCGGGGATCCCCTGAAGATGTACGCCTCCGACGTCTGCACCGTGGCCGTCAATATTGCCGGCCTGCCGGGGCTCTCGGTGCCCTGCGGCACCTCCCAGGGGATGCCGGTGGGGCTCCAGTTTATCGGCCCCCGGTTTTCCGAGGAGCGGCTTTTTGACGCCGCCTACGCCTTCCAGAACCTGCGGGGCGGAAGCCTCTGCACCATCCCGGAGCTGGGTTAAAGGAGGAGGATTGCCATGAAATATACCACCGTCATCGGTCTGGAGGTCCATGCGGAGCTCTCCACCAAAACCAAGATCTATTGCAGCTGCAAAAACTCCTTCGGCTCCGAGGTGAATTCCAACTGCTGCCCCAACTGCACCGGTATGCCCGGCAGCCTTCCCACCCTCAATGAGAAGGTGGTGGAATATGCCGTCCGGATGGGCTACGCCACCAACTGCACCATCAACGGCGTCTGCAAGGCGGACCGGAAGAACTACTTCTATCCCGACCTTCCCAAGGCCTACCAGATTTCCCAGTACGACATCCCCCTCTGCGAGCACGGCTATGTGGATATCCTCACCGACGAGGAGGGGACCACCCGGCGCATCGGCATCACCCGCATCCACATCGAGGAGGACGCCGGCAAGCTGATCCATTCGGACAATTTCGACGGGAGCCTGGTGGACCTGAACCGCTGCGGCGTGCCCCTCATCGAGATCGTATCCGAGCCGGACCTCCGCTCCGCCCAGGAGGCCAAGGCCTACCTGGACACCATCCGGGGCATCCTCCAATATCTGGATATCTCCGACTGCAAGATGCAGGAGGGTTCCATCCGCTGCGACGTCAACGTTTCGGTGATGCCGGAGGGTTCGGACAAATTCGGCACCCGGTGTGAAATGAAGAACGTCAACGGCTTTTCCGCCGTGGAACGGGCTATTGCCTATGAGGCAAAGCGCCAGATGGAGGTGCTGGAGGCCGGCGGGGTCATTGCCCAGGAAACCCGGCGCTGGGACGACATCGCGGGGAAGAACTACCTGCTGCGCTCCAAGGAGGACGCCCAGGATTACCGCTATTTCCCCGAGCCGGACCTGGGGGTCATCGTGGTGGAGGAGGAGAAGCTGGAGGAGCTGCGCCGCAGCATCCCGGAGCTTCCGGTGCACCGCCTCCTGCGGTACCGCAGGGAGATGGGGCTGCCCTATTTTGACGCCAACCTCCTCTGCGAGAACCCCGACAAGGCCGCATACTTCGAGGCCTGCGCGGCCCTGGGAAGCTGCCAGCCCAAGGCCATCTCCAACTGGCTGCTGGGGGATGTTTCCCGGATTCTCAACGAAAAGAACCGCACCATTGACGATGTGGCCATGACCCCGGAGAGCCTCTGCGCCATGATCGCCCTCATTGACAAGGGGACCATCTCCAACACCGCCGGCAAAACGGTGCTGGAGGAGATCATCTTCAGCGGAAAGACCCCGGACCAGGTGGTGGAGGAAAAGGGCCTGGCCCAGATCAGCGACACCGCCGCTCTGGAGGCCATTGTCCAGGAGGTGCTGGACAGCAACGCCAAGGTGGTGGCGGACTATAAGGGCGGCAAGAGCAATGCCCTGGGCTTCCTGGTGGGGCAGTGTATGCGCCGCAGCAAGGGCCAGGGGAACCCCACCGTCATCCGGCAGCTTTTGGAAAAGGCGCTGGGTTAATTTAGCGCCGGCTGGATATCCTATCACCATGGGTCCGCATCTGGAAAGAGCATACGGAAAGGAGCTTCCAAAACGTGAACAATTGGCTCAATAAGCTGGAGCGCAGGTTCGGCAGGTTTGGCATCCCAAATCTGATGATGTATATCACCTCCACCACTCTGGTCCTCACCCTGGTGGAGATGTTCGGCGGCGTCCCCATCAGCAGCTGGCTTTCTTTCAGCCGGACGCTGATCCTGGAGGGGCAGGTGTGGCGGCTGGTCACCTTCCTGTTTGTGGGCTCCGGCTGGAACCTTTTCTCCCTGATCCTGATGCTGTATTTTTATTACTGGATCGGCTGCCGGCTGGAATATGCCTGGGGGACCTTCCAATTCACCCTTTATTACCTCCTGGGGACAGTGGGTGCCGTGATCGGCGGCTTCATCACCGGCAGCGCCGACGCCACCTACCTGAACCTCTCCCTTTTCCTGGCCTATGCCGCCCTGTTCCCCAACGAGGAGATCCTCTTTATGATGTTCCTGCCCATCAAGGTGAAGTATCTGGCCTATCTGGACTGGATCATCTTCGGCGCCACCATCATCTTTTCCTCGGTGCCCTCCAAGATCGCCGCGGTGCTGGCCCTTATCAATTACTTCATCTTCTTCTGGCCTTATATCTCCGGCAGCATCCGCAATTATTTCAAATACCGCAAGGTCCGCAACAACTTCCGCAACCAGATGCGCAGGGACAATGTCCGGCGCGGCCCCTGGGACGGCAGCGGCAGGTAACAAAATCCCAAATACAGGAACAGGCCCTTTCCCCGGACTTGGCTTTCGGGGGGAGGGCCTTGTTTTTTTGTCCGCCGGCGGGGGCGGGCCCTCCCCTGTCATAAAGCTGGACGTCCCCCCATATATTTAGACTAACAAGGGACAAGGGGGAAGGCTTATGGCGCTGGCAGGGGAATTTGACCGGGCGGTATCCTACCTCCCGCCATCCATCCGGGACCTTCTCCAGGGGCTTCCCGAAGCGGAAAAGGCCCGGATTCAGGAGGTGCGCCTCCGGTCCGGCCGTCCCCTCTCGGTGTTTGACGGGGAGGGGAGCCGGTTCGTCAGGGGGGACGGGAGGACCGCCGGCCCGGGGCAGGGGGGCTTTCTGGTGGACAAGGCCCTTCTCCATGAGGCCTTTGTCCAGCTTTGCGATTATTCGGTCCACACCCACCAGCAGGAGGTGGAGCAGGGGTTTGTCACCACTCCGGGCGGGGACCGGGTGGGAGTGTGTGCCAGCGTGGTGAAAAACCGGGACGGCACCCTGGCCTGCCGGGAAATCTCCTCCCTGAATCTCCGGATTTCCAGGGAGGTCCCGGGTACCGGGAGAGAGCTGGCCCGGCTGTGGGACCGCCGCCGGGGTGTCATCCTGGCGGGAGGGCCGGGGACGGGGAAAACCACCATGCTCCGGGACCTGGGGAGGGCCCTTGCCTCCGGGGAGCTGGGCCCCTGCCGGAAGGTGGTGTTTGTGGACGAGCGGTATGAGCTGTCCGCCATGTTTCAGGGGACTCCCCTCCGGGACATCGGGCTGTGCGGGGACGCCGTCTGCGGCCTGCCCAAGGGCGGGGGGATGGAGCAGGCGGTGCGGACCCTTTCCCCGGAATACATTGTCTGCGATGAGCTGGGCTCCCGGGAGGAAGCGAAGGAGGTGGCGGCGGGCCTGGCCTGCGGGGTGAGGTTTCTGGTTTCGGTCCACTGCGGCAGCAGAGAGGAGCTGTTCCGAAATCCCATCCTCCGGGAGCTGATGGGGACCCGTGCCTTCAGCGGGGTGGCCCTGCTGGATTCCCCGCGCCGTCCCTCCCACATCATCCATTTCTTTACCGAGGAGGAATACCATGGCGAAGTTTTTGGGGCTGCTGATGGTCTTTGGCTGCGGGGCGCTGCTGGGGTGGGGGAAGGCCCTGGGAATGAGCCGGCGGGCCGGGGAACTGGAGAAATGGCGTGAGTTTTTGAAGGAATTCCGAATCCATCTGGAGGCCACCCGGTCCTCACCCCGTGAAATCGTCCGGACACTTGGCAAGCAAAATGCCTTTACAGATTCTCCGGGCATCCAGGCCCTCCGGTCCGCCTTTGAAATGGACAGCAGCTTCTCCCGCTGCCTGGGGCGGGCCCTGGAGGGGAAGGGACTTCTCCCCGAGACGGTCCCGATCCTGATGAACCTGGCGGACGTGGTGGGGGCCCGCCCTCTGGAGGAGCAGCTTTCCGCCCTGGAAACGGCGGAGCTCCTCATGGCCCGGGAGGGGGCCGCCGCCCGGGAGCGGAGCCGGCAGTACGGCGGCCTCTGCCAGCGGCTGGGGGTTCTGCTGGGGCTGATGGCGGTGGTGATCCTGGCCTGAAATTCTCCCCCCGGGGGCCGCCGGCCGGCCAAAGGGGAGGAGGGAAGCCTTCCCGGATGGGAAAGAAAACGGGCAGGCCGCGGCGGTTCCGGGAGCTTGCGGAAATGGACCGGGAAATATGCCGGGGTGATTGGGGGATGCGGCCCTGGGGGCGCCCCGGCATGAGAAGGAGTGAAAGAAATGGACGTTGATCTCATTTTCCGAATCGCCGCCATCGGCATCATTGTTTCGGTGCTGTACCAGGTGCTGCTTCGTTCCGGCCGGGAGGAGCAGGCGATGCTCACCTCCCTGGCGGGGTTGATTGTGGTGCTGATGATGATGATCGAGGAGATCAGCAACCTTTTTGAAACGGTGAAAACGGTGTTTGGGCTATGACGCCGGATCTCTTTGCCATCGCGGTTTTCTGCATCACCGCCACGGTGCTGGCCCTGGTGCTCCGGCAGTACCGCCCGGAATTCGCCATCTTTGTTTCCTTGGCCTGCAGCGTGGCCGTGGTCCTCTATGTGGCCCAGGGGATCGGCCAGGTGATGGAGGAGCTGGAGCTGCTTTTCAGCAACACCCTTCTTTCCGAGGAGCTGATCCAGGTGGTGCTGAAATGCCTGGGGGTCTGCATCCTCACCGAGCTGGCGGGGCAGACCTGCAGGGACGCCGGGGAAAACGCCATCGGCGCCAAGATCGAGCTGGCGGGGAAGGTGACCCTGGTGGTGGTGAGCATCCCCCTGTTTCAGCAGCTGATCAACGTGGCGGGGACGCTTCTGAACCTGAGCTGAGGAGGTGGGGGAGAATGGGGAGCCTGAAACGGCGGCTTGCCGCCCTGGGGGCGGCGGTGATTCTGATTTTCGCCCCGGTCCCCGCCTTCGCCCTGGATTACGATTACCAGGGGCAGATGGAGGATTATTTTGCGGGGGAGGGCTTTCAGGAGCTGTTAGACAAGCTCCCCCAGGGGGCGAAGGATTTCCTGGAGGAACTGGGGCTGTACGGCATCAGCGGCACGGTGGAGGGGATGACGCCCCAGGTTTTTCTTTCCGCCCTGTGGGATACCTTCCTGGGCTATCTGAGCGCGCCCCTTCGGATGCTGGTTTCCCTGGTGGGGATCATCATTCTGTGCGCCATGCTGGAAAGCTTCAGCTCCTCCTTCACCACCAGCGGCGTCGAGTCCATCTTCAATATCGTCATCACGGTTTTTATCAGCAGCATCATCATCAACCCCATTGTGGAATGCATTGTGGACACCAGCAGGGTCATCGAGGATTTCGCGGTGTTTATCCTCAGCTTTATCCCGGTATTCGCCGGGGTGATCACCGCCTCGGGACAGCCCATGACAGGGGCCGCCTATAACCTTTTCCTGTTCTGGATGTGCCAGCTCACCGCCCAGCTGGTTACCTCGGTGTTTGTCCCCCTCCTGTGCGCCTATCTGGCCCTGTCGGTCCTTTCGGTGGTCTGCCCGAGGCTGAACCTTTCCGGGCTGGTGGGCGGGATCAAAACCTTCGTCACCTGGAGCCTGGGGCTGATCCTCACCGTATTCATCGGCCTTATGTCCATCCAGTCGGTGGTGGCCTCCAGCGGCGATTCCATCGCGGTGAAAACCACAAAGTTCTTCATCGGCAGCATGATCCCCGCGGTGGGCGGGGCCCTGGCGGACCTTTTCGTGGCGGCCCAGGGGTGCATCCAGCTGGTGAAGGGGACCCTGGGGGCCTTCGGGATCATCGTTACCGCCCTCACCTTCCTGCCGGTGCTGGCCCGGACCGCCATCTGGTACCTCACCATCGGCGCCGGCGCCATCATCAGCGAGCTGTTCAGCCTTCCCCAGATCACAAAGCTGATGAAGGCCCTTTCCTCCACCCTGGGGATCCTGGTGGCGGTGCTGCTTTACGACGCCCTTCTGGTGATTATTTCCACCACCCTTTTGATTGTGACCTTCCGGGCGGGGTAGCCCGCCGAAGGCCGGTGCCGAAGGAGGATGCAGGCTTGGATGAAGTGAGGCAATGGGTTTTTACCATCTGCTGCGGGACGCTGCTCTGCGGGGTGGTGTCGGTGCTGCTTCCCGGGAAGGGCACCGAGCGGCTGATGAGCATGATCCTGGGGCTGTTTATGCTCTGCTGCTTCCTGCTGCCGGCGGGGATCAGCCTGGAGCTGCCGGAGATCGACCTTCCGGCGGCGGAATCAGCCAGGAGCCAGGCCGCCGGGGAGCTGACCGATTATTTCCTCCAGGATACCCTCCGGCGTTCGGAGGAGGAGCTGGCGGATGCGGCGGCCAAAGAACTGCGGCAATATGGCATAAATGAGAAAGACATCCAAATATACATAGAAACAGACGAGTCAGAGGACGGCAGCGTCCTGGGGCTTACCGTGAACATCACCCTGCCGGAGGAGGCGAGGGAGCATCACCGGGAGCTTGTTAGGATCCTGGAATATGAGCTGGGCGCCCAGGTCCGGCTGGAATATGGAGGGGAAGGGGCATGAAGGAGCCTCTTGTACTGAAATTCGGGAAATACAAAATCAGCCTTCAGACCCTGGTGTTCCTTTTGGGGATCACGGGGATCCTTCTCATCGGCCTTTCCACCTTTCTCCCGGAAAGGGCGGAGGAGCCGGCGGGGAGCGGGGTGCTGGAAACCGACGCCAGGGCCTACGCCTCCGAGCTGGAAAGCCGCCTGCAGTCCATTCTGGAGCAGATGGAGGGAGTGGGTCAGGCCCGGGTGATGGTGACCCTGGAAAACGGGTATCAAAAGGTATACGCCAAATCGGAAAAGGTGAACAACGACGTTTTGGAGGACATCCGGGCCGAGGATGAGCGGAAGACCCAGGAAAAACAGGTGACTGAGCAGACCTATATCCTCATCGACGGCGCCGGAGGCGAGCAGCCCCTTGTGACGGCGGAGCTGGAGCCCCAGGTAAAGGGGGTCGTGGTGGTTTGCGAGGGAGGGGACCAGCCTGATGTGGTGGGAAAGGTGGTGGACGCGGTGAAGGTGGCCCTGGACATCTCCTCAACCCGCATCTCGGTTTCCAAACTGACCGTAAAATAAAAAACGGCGGATAGAATTTGCTTGGAGGGTTTTGCAGCTATGAAAATGAATATGATCATCAGCAAAAAGCACATCGTCCTATCGGCCCTGGTGCTGGCGCTCAGCGTCGCGGTTTATCTGAACTGGGAATATGTCAAGACAAACGGGGACAGCTTTGAAAGCACCAGCAAGATCGCCGTCAGCGGCGAGGTGGCGGAGGATCCCGCCGCCGATGAAACAGCGGCCTATGGGGAAGCCTATTTTGCCGAGGCGAAGCTCTCCCGCACCAAATCCCGGGATGAGGCGGCCGACGCCCTGAAATATATGCTGGAGGACGCCAACCTCACCACCGATCAGATGACCGAACTGACCCTCCAGGCGGCCGCCATCGCGGAAGCCATTGAGGTGGAGGGGAAAATCGAAAACCTCATCAAGGCCAAGGGCTTTGAGGATTGCATGGTCTACCTGGAGGACGACAAGATCGACGTGCTGGTGAAGTGCGACGGGATGACCGACAGCGAGGCCGCCCAGATCAAGGACGTCATTCTGGGTGAGGTGGATGTGGAGGATAAAAATATTTCCATTATCGAAATCAAATAGGTTGTACTGGTTTGAAAATGTGGTATAATAGCCTCAAAGAGGCTATTATACCACATTGTTTTAAAAGCCCTTTTCCTCGTCCCCTGCGGGGACAACCGGAAAAGATGGCCCATACCACAACCGCTTTGCGCTTGTGGTATGGTAGCCTCAACGGGCTATTATACTCTGATTTCAAAGCCGTTTTTCTCCCCGGCTGTACCGGGAACCGAAAAACATGGCGGATAATCCCATTCGCGCTTGGCGCTCATGAATAGCCTCAACGGGCTATTATACCATTTTATTTTAAAAGACCCGGGGTTCGCTTTGGGCGGGCCCACCCCGCGAAGTGGGAAGCAGTTGTGATGATCCGCGCGATTTTGCGCGATGCTGAAGCTGGAGGTACAACCGAATGTCTGAACAGAACTATGTTTCCAACGCCGGAAGCCTGAAAAT
>CAJFUT010000217.1 GCA_904420255.1 uncultured Angelakisella sp.
AAAAGGCGGTGCGACATGGAAATCAGCCAGACGGATGTCATCAAGGCCCGTCAGGGGGACCGGGAGGCCTTCGGGCGCCTCTATGAGGGGGTGGCCCGGGAGCTGTACCGGATGGCCCTTTATACCCTGGGGAACCCCCAGGACGCCGAGGACGTGGTGGCCGAAACCTTCCTGGAAGCCTGGAAGGGGATCGGCGGCCTCCGGGAGGAGGGGAGCTTCCGCCCCTGGATCCTGCGGATCCTCTCCATCCGCTGCAAGCGGCGGATCGGCAAATACGTCCAGGAGAAGGGCAATCTGGATATCGAGGATTACCTGGAGGAGGGGGTCCCGGATGAGAGCGGCCCCCGGGCCGAGGTCCGGGAGGCAATGGCCCGGCTGACCCCCGAGGAACGGGAGATCGTGGTGCTCTCGGTGCTCCAGGGCTACACCATGCGGGAGATCGGGGAGATTTTGGGGCTGCCCCAGGGCACCGTCAGCTCCAAGCTCCACAGGACGTTGAAAAAACTCCGGCGGATGCTGGAATCTTAGGGAAAGGGGGGAGCCAGGATGCAGGAATACGGGAAAAACGATCTGGAATATCTGAAGGAACGCCTGGGAGCCCTGGGAGAGCCGGAGCTTCCCGCCTCCCTTTCCCCGGAGGCCCTCTTTGACCGGCTGGACCGTGGGGAGCTGACCCTTCCCGAGGAGGACGGCGCCCAGGAGAAAGCCCCGGCGGGGAAGGTGATCCCCTGGCAGCGGCTGGTCCGCCGGGGGCTGCCTTTGGCGGCCTGCCTCGCCCTGGTGGCACTGGTCTGGCAGGGTCTGGCCGGCGGCGCGGACATGGCCGGCGGCTCCGGTTTGGTGGCGGCGGACCGGGCGGCCTCCTCCTCCACGGCGGCTGCCGCCGAAGCGGCCCCCTTCGCCGCGGCCAATGACGCCCTCCCCGAGGAAAGCGGGGAACCCACCCAGGAGGAAGCCCAGGAATCCGCCCAGGACAGCCTGGATGGAAGCACCGCGCCGGATAACGGCGGCCTGCTGGCCTCCGCCCAGCAAAGCGAAGAGGGGGCGGAGGAAAAGGCCAACCCCTCCACCGGCGGAGGCGGCCCCCAGGGCGGCGATGAGGAGGGGGATCCCTCCACCGGGGGCGGCGGAGCCCAGAGCGGCGGCGAGGCGGAACGGGACTATCCCGATACCGGCGGTCCCGCCGGGGATGCCGCGCCGGATATCAGCGGGGAGGTGCCGGCGGACAGCGTCGGCCCCAGCGCCGCCTGGGACGAGGCGGTGGAGGAGCAGATTTCCGCCATTGCCGCTGAACAGGCTCCCCAGGCAGGGCTGACCCCGGACCTTTCCTGGTGGTGGCAGCCGGACAGCGAAACGGTGGAGGCCAGGGTGATCTACCGGGACGCCGCGGGGGAGAAGGACTCCGCCGTCATCATGACCTTTTTGGCGGACCAGGAAGGGGACGCCCCCGTCCTGACCCTGATCTCCGTCGCCCCCGAGGAGGAGCCGGCAAAGTCCGGCCCCTCCACCGGCCGGACCGACCCCGATCCGGGGCTGGGGGGCTGAGGAACCCCAATCGCAGACAAAGGGAAGGCATAACGCCTTCCCTTTTCGCATACCCTGTACCAGATGGACAAACTGGAGGTGCGGGGGATGAAAGGGGACGTGCTGCTGCTGGGAGCGGTGGGGGCGGCCATGGTGGCGGTGCCCGCCGCCGCGGTGCTTTGGGCGGGACAGCCGCTGCTGGAGGGCCTGCCTGCCCTGACGGCCTCGGCGCCCGCCTCGGTTTCCGCCGCCGCCCCCCAGGAGGAGCCACCGGCGGAAAGCGCGGAAAGCCGGGAAAGCGGGGGCCTGATCCAGGACGCCGGGGAGGCCGGCGGCGGGGAGGAGCCGGAGAGCCGCCCCGCCCAGGGGGAGGAGGAGCTTTTCGGGGAGGAGGCCCTCCCCGACACCGTCCGGGAGGTGTGGCAGTCCCCCGTCTCCACCCTGCGGATTTATGACCAGTCCACCGGGGAGATCGCGGAGCTTTCCCTGGAGGAATACACCCTTTACGCCATCGCCGCCGAGATGCCCGCCGACTACCACCTGGAGGCCCTGAAGGCCCAGGGGGTGGCCGCCCTCACCTACGCCCTGGACCAGGCCATCACCCAGCGATCCCTGCCGGAGGAGAACCGGGACCCGGACCTCCACGGGGCGGATTTTGCCGCCGACCCCGGCAACCGCCGGGTCTATATGACTGAGGAAACCGCCCGGGAATTTTACGGCGAGCAGTTTGACTACAGCTGGAGCCGCATCACCCAGGCGGCCCGGGCGGCCTGCCAATGCGTCGCCCTCTGGGAGGGGGAGCCCATCGCCGCCGCCTACCATGCCATCAGCGCCGGGGATACCACCGAGCGGGCTTCCAACATCTGGGGCGGGGAGCTGCCCTACCTGGTGGAGGCGGACAGCAGCTGGGATATCCTGGCCCCCGGCTATAAAAGCACCGTCACCGTTTCCGACGGGGAACTCCAGGAGATCCTCACCGGGGCGGGTGCCACCCTCCTGCCCGACCCCGTCACCTGGCTGGAGGTGGAGGAGCGGTCCCCGGCGGGGTATGTCACCGCCGTCCGGGCGGGGAGCCTCACCCTCCACGGCAATGAGCTTCGGAACCTCCTGGGGCTGCGGAGCGCCGCCTTTGAGCTGGAGCGGGTGAGCGGCGGCTATACCTTCCATGTCCGGGGCTACGGCCACGGGGCGGGCCTGAGCCAGGCGGGGGCGGATTACCTGGCCCGCCAGGGCTGGACCTTTGATGAGATCCTGCTCCATTACTACACCGGCGTCACCCTGGCCCGGATGGAAAAGTGAGAAAGCCCCCTTGACGGGAGGACGGAATCATGGTATTATATTTTAGCGCCTTGACTCACTTTGGGCGGGATTTTCAGCATGGAGAGGTGTCCGAGGGGTTTAAGGAGCTGGTCTTGAAAACCAGTGACTCGCAAGAGCCGTGGGTTCGAATCCCACCCTCTCCGC
>CAJFUT010000218.1 GCA_904420255.1 uncultured Angelakisella sp.
CCCCGGCCCCGGAAAGGACGGCCCCCCGGAAAGAACCGCCGGAAGGGCAGGAGGCCAAGCCTCTGGGCCCCCTGCGCCTGGTGGGGGAGGTGTTCCACACCTACATCCTGGCGGAAAACGGCGAGGAGCTGTTCCTCATCGACAAGCACGCCGCCCATGAGCGGCTGCTCTTTGAAAAGCTCCGGGCGGAGCAGGCGGCGGGGGAGCCCTCCCGCCAGCTGCTCCTGACCCCCATGCGCCTCTCCCTCCCCAAGGACCGCTACGACGCCCTGATCCAGAACCCGGATAAAACCGCCGCCTGCGGCTTCGCCCTGGAGGACTTTGGGGACGGCTCGGTGCTGGTGCGGGAGATCCCCTCCATCCTGGGGCTGGACCAGGTGGAGGACTCGGTGCTGGAGATGGCGGAGCTGCTGCTGCGCAGCCACACCCGGCTGAACCTGGATTTTTACGACGAGCTTTATCATTCCATAGCCTGCAAGGCAGCTGTAAAGGGTGGGAGCTTTTCAGGGTCGGAGGAGCAGCAGAAGCTGCTGGACCGGCTGGCGGCCAACCCTGCCGTCCGCAACTGCCCCCACGGCAGGCCGGTGATGATCGCCATGACCAAGGGCGAGCTGGAAAGGATGTTCGGCCGGACTGTCTGACCCGGCCCCGGAAGAGGAAGGAGGAAAGGACCATGGAGGAAAAGCAGCCCCTTCTGGCGGTGGTGGGACCCACCGCTTCGGGGAAAACCAGCCTTTCCATCCGCCTGGCCCGCCTTCTGGACGGGGAGATTATTTCCGCCGACTCGATGCAGATGTACCGGGGAATGGACATCGGCACCGCCAAGCCCACCCGGGAGGAGATGGCGGGGATCCCCCACCACCTTATCGACATCCTGGAGGTGGACGAAACCTTCTCGGTGGCGGATTACGCCGCCCGGGTCCGCCCCCTGATCCGGGAAATCGGCGGGCGTGGGAGGCTCCCCATCCTGGTGGGGGGCACGGGGCTGTATGTCAGCGCCATCACCGACCACATCCAGTTTTCCCCCATGCCTTCCGACCCGGCCCTCCGGGAAGAGCTCCGGAAAAAGGCGGAGAAGGAGGGAAACGGGGCGGTGTTCGCCCTGCTCCGGGAATGCGACCCGGAAACCGCCGCCACCCTTCACGAAAACAACCTGGGCCGGGTGATCCGGGCCATTGAGGTCTACCGCCTCACCGGCGTCACCATGGCGGAGCAGGTCCGGCGCTCCCGGCAGGTGCCGCCGCCATACCGCGCCTGCATCCTGGGGCTCACCTTCCGGGACAGGCAGAAGCTTTACCACCGCATCAACCTCCGGGTGGACAAAATGCTGGAGGCGGGGCTGGTGGAGGAAGCCCGCCGGGTCCTGGAGCGGGGCCCCTCTCATACCGCCGCCCAGGCCATCGGCTACAAGGAGCTGCGGGGATACCTGGAGGGGCGGGAATCCCTGGAGGAGGCGGCGGGCCGCCTGAAGCAGGAGAGCCGCAATTACGCCAAGCGCCAGCTCACCTGGTTCCGCCGCAACCCCGCCATCCAGTGGCTGGAGGTGGATTCCCTCGGGAGCGAGGACGCCCTTTTGGCGGCGGCCCTGGAACGGGTGGAGAATACCCTTGGTCTGTTTCCCGCCGGGAAGGAGGGACAGCCCCGATGAACAGTGCCGCCGCGAAAATCGCCACCGCCCTCCTGGTGCTTTTCATTCTGCTTTTCGCCGTTTACCAGGCTTACCGGGGCCTGCGGAACGAGTACCAAACCGAAACCGCCTATGAGTTCCAGATCGCCCGGTACTGCAACACCGAGGGCCTTCTGATCCGCACCGAGGAACCCATCGAGAAAAGCGTCCAGGGGCAGGTGCGGTACCTCTTGGAGGAGGGGGAGAAGTTCCGTTCCGATACCCCCATCGCCAGGGTGTTCCAGTCCCAGGAGGAGGCGGAGGAGGCCGCCCGGCAGGAAACGATCCGGGAGGAGCGGGACCTGCTGGAGGCCCTGGAAAAATCCACCGACACCACCCGCACCGCCGACATCGAATCCCTCAACAAGGAAATTTCCCTCGCCCTGCGGCAGCTGACCCAGTATTCCGCGGAAAAGGACATGGAGAAGGTGGCGGACCTCCACCTGACCCTGGTGGAAAAGATCAGCCGCCAGCAGCTGGCCACCGGGCGGATCCCCGGCTTTGAGGAGCGGATCCAGGAGCTGGATTCCCAGCTCACCGGGGACGCCGGGGGAGAAAATATTTATTCCTCCCAGGTAGGATATTTTTCCCGATATGTGGACGGCTTTGAGGAACAATATACACCGCAGATGCTGGAGGAGCTGGATATCGCCGCCCTCACCGCCATTCTGGAGGAGGACTATACCAACGATCCTGACGCCTTTGGAAAAAGCGTCACCGATTTCACCTGGTATTACGCCACCGTCATCCCCGCCGAGAGCGCGGAGTATTTTTCCGAAGGGACCCTGCTGGAGATGACCTTTATCGGCAGCAGCCAGCAGCCGGTGGAGGGGCAGGTGGTGCAGATGCGCCAGGAGGAAGGCGGCGACGCCCTGGTGGTGATCCAGAGCAACCAGATCACCTCCGACGCCGTTTCCAGGCGCACCGCCAGCGTCCGGCTCTCCTTCCGGGATTACAGCGGGCTGCGCATCTCCAAAAAGGCCCTGCGGGTGGTGGACGGCCAGCAGGGGGTCTATGTGGAGGCGGGGTACAGCGTTCAGTTCAAAAAGGTGGACATCATCTACACCGGCACCGATTATTACCTGTGCCGCACTCAGTATAACAGCACCGATCAGCTGAATCTTTTCGATAAAGTGATTGTGGAAGGGACGGATCTGTATGATGGCAAACCCCTTAGCTCCTGAGGAAATCCGGGAAAATATCGCGCTGATCCGGGACCGGCTGGAGAAAGCCGCCCGGTCCGCCGGCCGGGAGCCCGGCGAGGTGCGGCTGATGGCGGTGACCAAGACGGTCCCGCCGGAGCTGGTGAATGTGGCGGCGGAGGAGGGAATCCGCCTCTTCGGGGAAAACCGCGCCCAGGAGCTGCTGGAGAAGGCGGACAGCTACCGCTTCGGGCCGGATCAGATCCACTTCATCGGCACCCTCCAGACCAACAAGGTGCGGCAGATCATCGACCGGGTCTGCTGCATCCAGTCGGTGAACAGCATCCACCTGGCCCGGGAGATTCAGAAGCGGGCCGCCGCCGCTGGGAAAGCCATGGATGTTCTGGTGGAGGTAAACATCGGGGAGGAGAGCTCCAAAACCGGGGCGGACCAGAAGCAAATCCTGGAAATTCTGGAAGAAGTATCCGGATTTTCCAATCTCAGGGTAAAAGGGCTCATGTGCATCCCCCCTCCGGGGCAAAATCCCTTGAAAACCGAGCGTTATTTTGACCAAATGTACAAAATGTTTATTGACATAAAGCACAAAAAAATAGATAATATCAGTATGGAAACTTTATCTATGGGAATGAGCGGAGATTATGAATTGGCCGTAAAGCATGGGGCCAATTTGGTCCGAATCGGAACCGGAATTTTCGGAAAGAGAAAATAAGGGGAAGGAGAAATTATTCCATGGGCTTTATGAATAAGTTCAAGGGATTCATGGGGATCCCTGAGGACGAGTATATGGATGACGAGGACGACCTGGATTACGATAAGGACTTTGACGACGAGGAGGATGAGGAGGAATCCGGCTTTGGAGCCTCCGGCCGGCGCTCCTCCGCCTCCTCCTTCGGCGCCTCCGAGCCGGAACCCTCCAGGGAGCCTTCCCCCTCCGGCAAGGTGGTGAGCATCCACAGCAGCAGCCAATACCAGGTGGTGGTGGTGAAGCCGGAGCGTTTTGAGGACGCCAGCAGCATCGCGGACCACCTCATCGCCAAGCGGGCGGTGCTGCTGAACCTGGAGGCGGCCACCCCGGACCTGAAGCGGCGCCTGGTGGACTTCCTCAGCGGCGTCGCCTACACCAACGGCGGGCAGATCAAGCCGGTGGCCAACTCCACCTATATCATCACCCCCTGCAATGTGGGGGTGATGGGGGAAGACATGGTGGACGAGCTGGGCAGCCATGGCGTATACTTCTAATAAAGAGGGAGAGGAGCAGATTCTCTCCCGTCTTGCTGATTTGCAGGCAAGGTGCCAGAGGACCCGGCGGCCCTGCTTCCTGGGCTTTTTGGACGAATTTCAGCAGAAGGTCTGCGCTGCCGCCCTGCGGCGGAGCCCCCTCGCCGGCCGCTTTTTCGGCGGCTATGAGGAGGCGGAGCGGGTATTCCTCGGCCTTGGCCTCCAGGAGGTGGAGGACGGGGAATTCCCCATCGTCTGCCTGGAGGCTTCTTTCCGCCCTCAGGACAACCTTACCCACCGGGATTTTCTCGGCTCCCTCATGGGCCTTGGCCTGAAGCGGGAGGCGGTGGGGGATATCCTGATGGGGGAGGGCAGCGCCAAAATCTATCTTTCTTCCCAGGTGTCCGGGATGGTCCTTTCGGAGCTTGCCCGGGTGGGGCGGGCCGGCGTCACCTGCCGGGAGGCTCCCCTGGGGGGCGCCGGCGTCCGGAGCTTTCAGGAGATCACCGGGTCGGTGTCCTCCCTGCGGTTGGACTGCGTCATCGCTTTCCTGGGGAACCTTTCCAGGACGGCGGCGGCCCAGGCCATCGCCGGCGGGCAGGTTTCCATCGACGGCCAGCCGGTCCTCTCCCAAAGCCGCCAGGTGGAGGAGGGGGAAAAAATCTCCATCCGGGGGACCGGGAAGTTCATCTATGATCAACAGTTGGGGCTCAGCAAGAAGAACAAGCTGCGGGTGCAGTTTCGCAAGTATAGCTAGGGGGTAAAGCGCATGGTTATTCCGGATAATTTTTTTGACGTGGAATTCAACAAGGCCATGGCCTTCGGGTACAAAACCGAAGATGTGGACGAATTCGTCACCAAGGCTATTGAGATCATAAAGGGGCTCCAGGAGGAAAACCGGGAGCTGACCGAGAAAATGGAGGTCCTGGCCGCCACGGTGGAGAAATACCGGGAGGACGAGGACAGCCTGCGCTCCGCCCTCATCGGCGCCCAAAAGCTGGGGGACAGCATCCTGAAGGACTCCCGCAGCAAGGCGGAGGTGATCCTCCGGGACGCCACCGTCAAGGCGGACCACATTGTGGAGGAGGCCCACACCCGCCTCAAGGAGGAAACCGCGGAATATGAGCGGGTCCGGGCGGAGGTCACCGCCTTCCGGGAGGGCCTGATTTCCATGTATAAGGCCCACATCGACCAGATCCGCAAGATCCCCCACAACGAAAAGCCGGCGGCAAAGCAGCAGCCCGCGGCCCCCGCCCCGGCGGCGGAGGCGGTCCAGGCTGAACAGCTTCCCGCTCCCAAGGAGGAGGAAGCCCTTCCGGTGCTGACGGTGGAGGAGGAAGCGCCCGCCGCCGTTTCGGGACACCGGACCATTGAACTGCCGCCCAAGCAGGCCCCGGCGAGGAAGAACTCCTTCCGCCTGGAGGTGGAGGATGTGGAGGAGGAGGACGACGAGCCCGAGGACGACGTCATCCTCTCCCGGTTCAGCGGGAAGGTGGGCCGCCTCATGGCCCGCCGGGAGCAGGAGGACGATTTTGACGACGAGGATGATGAGGAGGAAACCCCCATCACTTCGGGAAAAACCATCTTCAGCACCAAATTCGGCGAGATGCGCTTTGGGGAGGGCTTCAGCCTGACCGAGGACGAAAAGGGAAGCTCAGGCCGCTCCGAGCGCAGGGGCCGCCGCTGACCCCTTTGCCGACAGCTTGTGTTTATCAGAACTTTCATAATATAGGAGAGATTCACTATGGCTCAGGATTACAACTCGACGCTGAACCTGCCGGAAACCCAGTTCCAGATGCGGGCGGGACTGCCCCAGAAGGAGCCGGGGCTTCTGGCCCAGTGGGAGGAGGAAGACCTCTACGGCCAGATGATGAAGCACAATGAGGGCAAGCCCCTTTATGTGCTTCATGACGGCCCTCCCTACGCCAACGGCGATATCCACCTGGGGACCGCCCTCAACAAGGTCCTGAAGGATATTATCGTCCGGTCCAAAAACATGATGGGCTACAAGGCCCCCTACATCCCCGGCTGGGATACCCACGGCCTGCCCATCGAGCTGAAAGCCCGGAAAAAGGCCGGCGTGGACAGCGGCGTCAGCGATCTCGAGCTGCGGAAAATCTGCAAGGATTTCGCCCTCCATTATGTGGATGTCCAGCGGCAGCAGTTCAAGCGCCTGGGGGTCCTGGGGGACTGGGACCACCCCTACCTGACCCTGCGGCCCAGCTTCGAGGCCCGGCAGATCGAGGTATTCGGCGCCATGGCCAACAAGGGCTATATTTACAAGGGCCTGAAGCCGGTGTACTGGTGCCCCGAGTGTGAAACCGCCCTCGCCGAGGCCGAGATCGAATACGCCGAGGACCCCTGCGACTCCATCTACGTCAAATTCAAGGTGGCGGATGATAAAGGCAAACTGGCCGCCCTGGGGGCCGACCTTTCCAAAACCTACTTCGTCATCTGGACCACCACCACCTGGACCCTGCCGGGGAACCTGGCCATCTGCGTCGGGCCCTCCTATGAATACTGTGTGGTCCACGCCCCTGAAAAAGATGAATACTACGTCATGGCCCGGGAGCTGGTCACCTCCACCATGGAGGCGGCGGGCATCAGCGATTACACCATTTCCGACGTCATCTCCGGCAGCGAGCTGGAATACATGACCTACACCCACCCCTTTATGGACCGGGTTTCCCCCATCATCGTGGGGGACCATGTGACCCTGGAAAGCGGCACCGGCTGCGTCCATACCGCGCCCGGCCACGGCGTGGAGGACTTTGAGGTCTGTGTCAATCACTATCCCGATATCCCCGTTGTGGTGCCGGTGGACAACCAGGGCCGCATGACCGCCGAGGCGGGACAGTTCCAGGGCCTCACCACCCAGGAAGCCAACAAGGCCATCCTCCAGCACCTGGTGGATATCGGCGCCCTCTTCGCCGTCCAGAAGATCATCCACCAGTATCCCCACTGCTGGCGCTGCAAGGAGCCGGTCCTCTTCCGGGCCACCGAACAGTGGTTCTGCTCGGTGGACGGCTTCAAGGAGGACGCCGTCAAAGCGGTGGAGAACGTGAAGTGGATTCCCGCCTGGGGCGAGGACCGGATGAAAAACATGGTGCGGGACCGCAGCGACTGGTGCATCTCCCGCCAGCGGGTCTGGGGGGTTCCCATTCCCATCTTCTACTGCGAAGAATGCGGCCATCCCCATGTGGACGAGGCCAGCATCAAGGCGGTGGCGGAGCTGTTCGGCCGGGAGGGCTCCGACGCCTGGTACACCCACGAGGCCTCTGAGATTCTTCCCGCGGGCACCGTCTGCGAAAAGTGCGGCGGCACCCGGTTCCGCAAGGAAAAGGACATTATGGACGTCTGGTTCGACTCGGGCAGCAGCCACGCCTCGGTGCTGGAGGAAAACGGCCTCCCCTGGCCCTGCGACCTGTACATCGAGGGGGCGGACCAGTACCGCGGATGGTTCCAGTCCTCCCTCCTTACCGCCGTGGCCACCCGGGGCCAGTCCCCTTACAAGACCTGCTGCAGCTGCGGCTGGGTGGTGGACGGCGAAGGGAGGAAGATGTCCAAGTCCCTGGCCAACGGCACCGCTCCGGAAAAGATCATCGAGCAGTACGGCGCCGATATCCTCCGGCTCTGGGTGGCTTCCTCGGATTACCATTCCGACGTCCGCATCTCCTTTGAATACCTGAAGCAGCTCTCCGACGGCTACCGGAAGATCCGCAACACCGCCCGGTATATCCTGGGGAACATCAGCGATTTTGACCCGGATCAGGACCGGGTGCCCTTTGAGCGGCTCCATGACATCGACAAATGGGCCCTGGCCAGCTGCCAGAAGCTCATCAAGGAGGTCCGGGAGGCTTACGAGGCCTTTGAGTTCCACAATATCTACCACGCCATCTACAATTTCTGCTCGGTGGATATGTCCAGCTTCTATCTGGATGTGCTGAAGGACCGGCTGTATGTGGAGAAGAAGGACGGGGTGGACCGCCGGGCGGCCCAGACCGCCATCTATGACATTCTCTGCGCCCTGGACCTGATGCTGGCCCCCATCCTGCCCTTCACCGCCGAGGAAATCTGGAAATTCATCCCCGCCTCCAAGGCCTACAACGGCGCGTCGGTGATGCTCAACGATATGCCCGAATACCGGGAGGGGCTGGTGTCCCAGGAGTTCATGGCCAAATGGGAGCGGATCCACGCCATCCGCGACGACGTCAACAAGGCTCTGGAGGAGGCCCGGGCCGCCAAAACCATCGGCAAATCCCTGGAGGCCAGGGTGGTGCTCCACTGCGGCGAGGAGCCCTATGAATTCCTCTCCGGCATCCGCGAAATCCTTCCCACGGTGTTCATCGTTTCGGCGGTGGAGCTGGCCAGGGAAGGGGAGGGCGCCTTCCACGGAGTGGTGGAAGGGGTATCGGTGGATATATCTCCCGCCTCCGGCGAAAAATGCCAGCGGTGCTGGATGCACAGCGACACGGTGGGCAAGGATCCTGCCCATCCCACCCTCTGCGCCCGCTGCGCCTCCATTCTGGCGGAATAATGACAAAAAACGGGCTGCGGGGGATGCCAGGCGCGTTCCCCGCAGCCTGCCTATGAGGTTTTTCATGATGCTGTATCTTCTCCTGGCGGGGCTTCTGGTGGCCGCTGACCAGCTGATCAAGGCATGGGCCCAGGCGGTCCTGAAGCCCATGGTCTCCATGGACATCATCCCCGGGGTTCTCAGCCTTTATTATCACGAAAATTTCGGCGCGGCCTGGGGCATCCTCCAGGGAAAGCGGTGGCTCCTTCTCGGGGTCACCGGGGTTATCCTGGCGGTGCTGCTGGTGGCGCTGGTTCTGAAAAAATTCAAGGGCCCCCTTCTCCAGAGTGCGGTGGCCCTGATTCTCGCCGGCGGGGTGGGGAACCTTTTGGATCGGGCCCTGCACACCGGGGGCTATGTGGTGGACTACATCTATTTTGAGCTCATCAATTTCCCCATCTTCAACCTGGCCGACGTCTGTGTCTGCGTCGGCACCGGGCTGCTGGCGGTTTACATCCTCTTTATCGAGGGGAAAAAGAAGGGACAGGCGGAGGCTCCCGCCGCCTCGGAGGAGGCTCCGGAGGGGGATGTCCTCTCCGGGGAGCCGGAGCCGGCGGAGGGGCAGCCCGCCTCTGAAAAGGGGGATGAGCCCTCATGCGGGAGCTGACCGTCGCCATCGGGGAGGAGCTGGACGGCCTGCGGCTGGACAAGGCCCTCGGCATCGCCCTGGCGGAGGAGGGGCTGAGCCGCTCGGCGGTCCAGAACCTCTGCCAGGACGGCGGCGTCCGGGTCAACGGGAAGCCCGGCGGGAAAAGCACCCTGGTGAAGCAGGGGGACCTGCTGACGGTGGCGCTGCCGGACCCGGTGGAGCTGGAGGTGCTGCC
>CAJFUT010000219.1 GCA_904420255.1 uncultured Angelakisella sp.
GCCGGCGCCACTGTCAGTTCTTCGGCGTCGATCTGGGCCAGAATCTCCGGGTCCGGGTCCCCCAGGGGGTTGGGAGCCCAAAGGCCGCCGCTGCCGTAAGGGTCCAGGGTGAGGGAATCCAGCCGGACCCCCTCCAGGGTGGCAAGGGTATCGTCGTTGCAGGCCTGATAATAGAGGGTCATTTCAATCTGGACGTCCTCCCCGAAGGTGGCCAGCTGGGAAAAATCCCGGAACCGCGGCATTTCGCTGTAGATGGAAAAGGTAAGCCGTTGGAGGGCGGGAAAATTCCCGGCGTTGATGAGGGTCATGTCGGTGCGGGTGTCATGAATTTCCAGTGTTTCAACCGTTTCGCACCCGGCAAAGCCGGTGACCCCCGCTGCGTAGGACTGGAGCGCCAGGTTCTCCACCTGGGAGCCGGTCAGGTCCAGGGCAAAGTCCTCCGGGAAGCCGGAGATGGCCAATTCTCTGGCGCTGCCGGTTTCCAGGGCGGAGAAGTCCGGGACACCGGCGCCGGGGTTGTCGTCGCAGTTGAGGGAGATGGATTCCAGCCGCTCCAAATCCTCAAAGAAGCTGTAATCGCTGAGGATGAAATCGGTGGAAAAATGCTCCATCCCGGTGGCGAGGCGGAAAATCCCCGGGTCCAGCCGGGGCCATTCCTCCGGGAAGCCGTCCACCAGCAGGTCAAAAACCGAGCTCTTGCTCAGGTCAACGTCGGTGATGAAATGCTCCATATCCCACAGGGTGATGCCGGCGGGGCTCTCCACATAGCGGTGGAGCAGGACCTCCCGGTAAACGTAGTCCACCGCCAGGGGGTCGTATTGGCCGGGGTCGATTTTGGGGCTGGCGGAAAGCTCCGCCTCCAGCTCCTGGGTCCGCGCTTTCAGGTAGGCGGCGGCCGGCTGGCCGATGCCCTCAAACTCACAGGAGAGGGGGAGCAGCCCGTCCCCGGTCCGGCGCAGCTCCACCCGGGCGGTGCCGATGGGGATATAGGGGTTTTCCGGGTCCCCGGTTTCCACATGGACAAGCCTGGTGGTTTTGGTGCCCATCACCTCCTCGGTGGCGTCCTCCCCGGTGTCCGGGTCCAGGATGCCCCTGCCGTAGAGTTCCAGGGTCACCCAGCAGGTGTCCCCCTCCCATTCGGTCTTCTGGATTTCATAGTCGTAGGCTTCGTAGCGCCGGGGCGGTTCGCCTCCGTCGTACCACCCCGCCCAGTCGGCGGAAAGGCTGCCTTCCTGAATCATACCGTCCAGGACTTCCGCCATTTCCGGGGTTGCCTGAGCCTCCTCCTGGGGCAGGGAGCTTTGCTGGGAGGGGTCCTCCTCCGGGGTGGAGGAGGCGGGAGAGGAAGGGGCCTCCCCGGCGCAGCCCCAAAGGAGCACCGCCAGGGCGGCGGCAGGGGCGAGAAAATATTTTGTCAGTCGGTTCATGATGCTTCTCCTTTCCCGGCGGGGCCGCCGGGCGTTTTTCCGCAAGGGGGCTTTTCAGCTTTCCGGCGCCGGCGCCACCGTCAGTTCTTCGGCGTTGATCCGGGCCAGGACCTCCGGGTCCGGGTCCCCCAGGGGATAGGGCCCGTTATAGGGGTCCAGGTAGAGGGAATCCAGCCGCACCCCCGCCAGGGTGCGGAGGGTGTCGTCGTTGCAGGCCTGGTAGGAGAGGGAGAGGCTGATTCCCACATCCTCCCCGAAGGTGGCCAGCTGGGAGAAATCCCGGAACCGGGGGGTATCGCTGAAGATGTTGAAATCCAGCCAGGTGAGGGAGGGAAAAGCTTCGGCGTTAATGAGGGTCATATCGGTGCGGGTATCCTGGATGGAAAGGGATTCCACCGTTTCGCACCCGGCAAAGCCGGTGATCCCGGCCACATAGGACTGGAGTTCCAGCTCCTCCACCTGGGAGCCGGTCAGGTCCAGGAAGAAGTCCCCCCGGAAGCCGTTGATGGCGAGGTGCTGGGTGCGGCCGATTTTCAGGGTGGAAAAATCCGGGGTGTAGTCAGAATCACAGGAGAAGAAGACGGATTCCAATTGGTCCATCCCCTCAAAGACGCTGTAGTCGGTAAGGGGATAGTAGCTGGAAAAGAACTCCATCCCGGTGGCCAGGCGGAAGATTTCCGAATCCACCACATAGTTTGCCGGCAAGCTCCCGTCCCCCGCCAGGGTCGCGTAGCCGAGGACCACGTCGGTGACATAGTGCTCCATGTCCCAGAGGGTGATGTCGGCGGGGCTTTCCAGATAGCGGAAGGCCAGAACCTGCCGCCAGACATAGTTCACCACCAGGGGGTCGTATTGGCTGGGGTCGATTTTGGAGCTGGCGGAAAGCTCCGCCTCCAGCTCCCGGGTGCGCTCTTTCAGGTAGGTAAGCCCCGGCTGGCCGTCGTAGCCTTCAAAGTCGCAGGAGAGGGGGGTCAGCCCGTCCTCGGTCTGGCGCAGCTCCACCCGGGCGGTGCCGAAGGCCAGGAAGGGGGCGTGGTCCCCCTCGGCCCGGATGACCACCGCCCGGGGGTTGTCCCCGGTGGTGTCGGTCATGGTGTCCGGGTCCAGGAGGAGGGAGCCGTAAAGTTCCGCCGTCACCCACCAGGCGCCCCCGTCCCGCTCCGCCGCGAGGATTTCAAAGGTGCTCACCCGGCCGTCGGCCATGTCCTCCTCCTCGGGCCAGCCCACCCAGTCGGTGGTGAGGGAGCTTTCCCAGACCATCTGCTCCAGGGCCTGGGTAATCTGCTCCTCCTCCTCGGGGGAAAGGCCGCCGGTCCCCTGGGAGGAGGCTTCCTCCGGGGCGGAGGAGGCCGGGGAGGAGGGAGCCTCCCCGGCACAGCCGCAAAGGGCCACCGCCAGGGCGGCAAAAGCGAAGAAATATTTTACAAATCGGTTCATGGCGTTTCTTCTCCTTTCTGGAAGCGTCCTGCCTAATAGAACGTCCCGGGCCTCGGAAGTATTTCGCCGGCAGGGGATTTTTTCTATCTCTATGATACCACGCCAGCCTCCCCATGGACAAGCCGGGGCCGGGCAGGCCCGGCGGCCAGCGGGGTGGCCCCCGCGGACACTCAATTTTCTCCGGCCTTAGGCCTGCGAAAATTGCTGCGCCATTGAAAGCCCCTTCTGAAAACCCAGGTCAGAAAGGTGCCGCGCCCTCCCCGGCCCAGGTGATATGCTTAAAGAGCGGGGCAGCCGCTGGCGCGGAAACCAGCCTGCTCTCACGGACAAGCCCCCGGGGCCACCCGGCCGCCAGAGAGCGGCGCACGCCTTTCTCGTCCCGCAGGCGCTTCTCTCACGGACATGGCCGCGGCCCCCAGGCCGCCAGAGAGCGGCGCGCACCCTTCTCGTCCCGCAGGCGCTTCTCTCACGGACATGGCCGCGGCCCCCAGGCCGCTTGTATCCCGGCGGGGTTTCGTGTATAATCAAAAGAAAGCGCGGGGCCGGGTCGCCGGCGCCGCCGCGGAGGAACAACCGGGGGGCCGGGTCGCCGGCCTGTCCCATTGACAGGAGGCAAGATATAACATGAGCAGAAGCGGCGCGAAGCTGACTTTGGTATCGGTGCTGGTGATCCTGCTGGCGGTGCTGCTGGCGGCCCTGCTGGCCTATCTGACCCCCGCCTCGGCGGAAACCGGCGCCGGGGCCGACTGGACCCCCACGGTGGAGGACGGGCGGCTTCCGGGGTATGAGGATTCCCCGGTGAACAACGACGGCAGGTATTTCTATTACCAGCTCTGCAAGGAGGTCACCTTCAATAAGCCCACCGCCCCCGGCAATGTTCTCATTGAGAACACCACCGGCAACACCTGCGATATGCAGGTGGAGTACCAGCTGGAGGACGGCACCGTCATTTACACCTCCCCCATGCTGGAGCCGGACCAGCACCTTTTGGAGGACAAGCTCTCGGTGGAACTCCCGGAGGGCACCTACGACGTGCTGGCGAAAATCTATGTCTACAACCGGGACACCGGGGAGCTCCAGGACGACTTTTCCGAGAACATCACCGTGGTGGTGAAGAACCAGTTGTTCTGAGCCCGGCGGGAAGCGGGAATGGAAAGAGAAAGAGAGAAAGAGGGATGTTCTGATGATGGGAGAAACCCAGCTCTATGGGGAGCGCAATCTCACCATGCTGGCGGATTTTTATGAGTTTACCATGTCCAACGGGTATCTGGAAAGCGGGATGAAGGACCGCACGGCGGTGTTCGACCTGTTCTTCCGCCGGATTCCCGACGGCGGGGGCTTTGCCATCTGCGCCGGCCTGGAGCAGGCGGTGCAGTACCTGCAGAACCTGCGCTTCACCCGGGAGGACCTGGATTACTTCCGGAAAAAGGGCTGTTTCGGGGAAAAATTCTTAAAGTACCTGGAAAATTTCCGGTTTGAATGCGACGTGTGGGCCGTCCCGGAGGGGACCCCCGTCTTCCCCAACGAGCCCCTGGTGACGGTGCGGGGGCCCCTGCTCCAGGCCCAGCTGGTGGAAACCATGCTCCTCACCACCGTCAATTTTGAAACCCTGGTGGCCACCAAGGCCAGCCGCATCGTCCGGGCGGCGTCGGGCCGCTCGGTGGTGGAGTTCGGCTCCCGCCGGGCCCAGGGCTACGACGCCGCCATCCTGGGGGCCCGGGCCGCCTATATCGCCGGCTGCGACGGCACCGCCAACACCATCGCCGACCGGGAATTCGGCATCCCCGCCCTGGGCACCATGGCCCACAGCTGGGTCCAGGTCTATCCCTCGGAATATGAGGCCTTCCGGGCCTACGCCGAAACCTACCCGGACAACTGCACCCTCCTGGTGGATACCTACAACGTCCTCCACTCCGGCATCCCCAACGCCATCCGGGTCTTTGACGAGGTGGTGGTGCCCCGGGGCTTCCGGCCCAAGGGGGTGCGCATCGACAGCGGGGACCTGGCCTATCTCTCCAAAAAGGCCCGGAAGATGCTGGACGACGCCGGCTACCCCGATGTGAAGATCATGGCCAGCAACTCCCTGGACGAGTACATCATCCGGGACCTCCTCCTCCAGGGGGCCAAGCTGGATATCTTCGGGGTGGGGGAGAACCTCATCACCAGCAAATCCGAGCCGGTGTTCGGCGGGGTCTACAAGCTGGCGGCGGCGGAGGGCCCGGACGGCGTCCTGGAGCCAAAAATCAAGATCAGCGAAACGGTGGAGAAGATCACCACCCCCGGCTTCAAGCGCCTCTACCGCTTCTACAGCCGGGAAAACGGCAAGGCCCTGGCCGATTACATCGCCCTCCGGGAGGAGCCCCCGGTGGACGACAGCCGGGACATCACCATCTTTGACCCCAACGCCGTCTGGAAGAAGAAAACCGTCTACAACTATGAGGCGAAGGAGCTGATGGTCCAGGTCTTTGACAAGGGCCGCCTCTGTTACCGCTGCCCCTCCATCGGGGAGGTGCGGGATTACTGCCGGGCCCAGCTGGACACCCTCTGGGACGAAAGCCTCCGGTTCGAGTACCCCCACCGCTACTATGTGGACCTTTCCCAGACCCTCTGGGATACCCGGCGGGCCCTTTTGGAAGGGCACTCCGGCCGGAATCAATAAACAATGCCAAAAGGAGGAAGAACCATGGAGCCCATGTACCACGTCGGCTTTGACGACAGCCACGGCGCAAAGTACGCCATCCTTCCCGGGGACCCGGGCAGGGTGGAAAAGATCGCGGCCTTTCTGGAGAACCCCCGCTTCCACTGCCAGAACCGGGAATACACCACCTGGCTGGGGGAGCTCCTGGGGGAGCGGGTGCTGGTGATGTCCACCGGCATGGGCGGCCCCTCCACTGCCATCGGGGTGGAGGAGCTGTACCAGACCGGGGTGCGCACCTTCATCCGGGTGGGCACCTGCGGGGGGATGGCGGAGCCGGTGATGGGGGGCGACCTGGTGGTGGCCAACGCCGCCATCCGGATGGAGGGCACCTCCAAGGAATATGTCCCGGTGGAGTTTCCCGCCGTCAGCAGCATCGATGTCACCAACGCCCTGGTGGCGGCGGGGAAGGCCCTGGGCGTCACCACCCACTGCGGGGTGGTCCAGTGCAAGGATTCCTTCTACGGCCAGCACAGCCCGGAGCGGATGCCCATTGGGGATGAGCTGATGGCCAAGTGGAGGGCCTGGATCATGGCCGGCTGCCTGGCCTCGGAGATGGAAAGCGCCGCCCTCTTTATCGTTTCCTCGGTGCTGGGGGCCCGGGCCGGCTGCGTCCTTAATGTCTGCTGGAACCAGGAGCGCAGGGCCAAGGGCCTCAGCGACCCCCAGTGCCACGACACCACCATGGCGGTGCGTGCCGCCGTGGAGGCGGTGCGCATCCTGATCAAGCAGGATCAGAAATAAAGCGCCCCTGTTTTGCTGAGTCTTTGGCAAGGGGATGCCGGCCAGTCGGAAAAGGAAAAGCCTGTTTTGGCGCGATTGCCAAAACAGGCTTTTCCTTTTGTATGCTTTAGCGGAAAGAGAACCCCCGGCTCTGCTGGGGAGAGTAAAAAGCTTTAGCTGCAAGCATCGAGCGAAGCGAGAAGAGAATAATAACGATCTTCTTATAACGTAAGGGCTGATCTGGTGCGTTAAGTGCCCGTTTACGGGCTGTGGGGCAAGTGATGCAAGTGGTAGGCCTTTCAGTGTCTCTTGAGAGGCTTGCCGGTACGATGCCCTTCTAGGGCTTTTCCAAACCCCCGGTTTCGCCGGGGGTCTTGACTTTTCAGCGGCTCAGGCCAGCCTGGCCAGCTCCTCCAGGGTGGGGAGCTCCTGGAAGCTTTTGGGGTAGGCGCTGAACAGCACCTCCCCCTTAGGCCCCAGGACAAAAACCGCCGGGAGCTGGAGGGAGTTCCCCTCGGCGGGGCCCTTCTGGAGCCCCAGTTCCTCCGCCCGCCGGAGGGCCTGCTCCAGGGCGGCGGGGTCCCCCATCTCCGCCTGGGAGGGGGCCGGGTCCACCTCAAAGCGGCGGTAAAGCTCCATTTCCGGGTCGCAGATGACGTCGAAGGGGAGGGCCAGCCGCCGGGCGATGGGGCGGGCGTTTTCCGGGGCGGACTGGACCACAAACACCGCCTCCCAGCCCTTTTCCTTCAGGGTGGGGTACTGGGCGGCGGCGTCCGCCATGGCCAGCTGGCAGACCCGGCAGCCGGCGAACCGGTGGAAAAAGAGGGCGGTCCGCCGGGCGGCAAGAGTTGCCAGGAAGCTCTCGTGGCGTCCGGAGAGGGATTCATAAGGGAAATCGGGGATGGTCATGCCGGGAAGCAGTTTCATTGGAAAAACCTCCTTCTGGGGTGGGCTGCTACCCTTGAACCGGGAATTTTCCGTCTTTGGCGGCTGCGGCAAAGGCGGGGGTAAGGAAAGGGTCGCTTTTGATCCGCTCAGTAAATATTTCCATTACTTTGTAGAAATGGTCGATTTCCTCCCGGGAACAGCTCTGCCGCAGGTAGCGGTAATCGGCGATGCGGTGTACCACATCATAGTGCAGGTGGGTGTTGTTCAGCTGTTTTCCCTCCCGGGTCAGAAACAGGCGCTGCTTTTTGGCGTCCTGCGGGTCGGCCATCCGCACCAGGTAGCCCATCTTTTCAAAGGCGGTGGACATCTGGGAGACCAGCCCTTTGCTTTTGCGGTAGCCGGCGGCAATGTCGGTGATGGTGGAGCCGGGGTTTTTGTCAATATAGTCCAGCAGATGGATCTGGGTCATGGTGAAATTCTCACCGGTGCCGTAGTCCTTGGGGACATTCCGGAAGGCGGTATAGGCATCCAGAAAAGCGTATATGATTTCCGCCCGGCGCTCTAATGTAATGGGATCAATAATATCTTCCTGCATGGGGATACCTCCTGCCGGTGTTGGGCCTGCCGCATCGGAGGGGCGTCCGGGATTGATACGGCTGATTTTTTCATGGGGAAAACAATGAAGAAAAAACACGGACGGCACAGAATGCCAGTCCGGGTTCATCAAATGAAATGCTATAGAATACATTATAGTGTTGAGATGGCGCTGTGTCAAGGATTTGCAATAATTTTACAGAATCCTGGACAGGGATATGGGGCGGCTTATGGGCAAGCCCCCGGGGATAAGAAAAAACAATGAAAGTATGGCATTCGTTTATCATATATACTAATTGCGGATGGACAAGGAGCGGAAAGGATTGAATGGGAGATTTATTTTGATTTCATTTTAAAATTAAATAAAATAATTTATATACAGGAATAAAACTGTCTGTATTGCACAAGTAAAAACAGTGAAAAATTACCTTAAAATATTTATTAAATTAACTAAATGAAGAATCAAAATCAAAATCACCAAAGATAGACGCTTTTATATGTATTTAATACACGAAAATAATTAAAGATTAAAATTTTTATTGACAAAATTCTCAGTTCGGATATATAGTTGTTTTAGGCGGTAAACAAAGCTGCCTTTGGGAAGCCGGTCACGGCAAAAAATCATATGCGAGGAGGAACGTTTTTATGGCACAACCAAGCGCACCCCAGGAAAAGAAAAGACTGCTCTCGGGCAAAGACCTATTCTTTATGGCAATGGGGCAGACCATTGGCGCCGGCATCATCACCAATACCGGCCTTGCCATTGGTCTCGCCGGCAGCGGCGTTATCCTGGCCTACCTGCTGGCCTTTGTGGTCACCTACATCGGCAACCTGCCTAACCTGCTCTTCGCCACCATCCACCCGGTCACCAGCCCCACCTATGTTTCCACCTCCTGGCTGAACCGGAAGCTGGGCGGCTACTGGCTCTACACCCAGATCTTCGCCGCCCTGGCCCAGGCCTACATGGGCTCCGCCTTCGGCACCTATGTGGCCAGCATCGTGGATGTCAACCCGAACCTGGTGGCCTGCATCGTCCTGGTGGTCTTCTATATCATCAACCTCTATGACCTCAAGACCTCCGCTATGGTCCAGAACATCACCACCGCCTTCCTCATCTGCACCATCGCATCCTTCATTATCCTGGGCCTGCCTCAGTGCGACCTGGGCTCCATGTTCTCCTCCGAGAACTTCTTCTACGGCGGATGGCTGGGCATCTTCAACGGCTGCGCCCTGGTGCTCTTCGGCGTCGGCGGCTGCGCCCTGCTGCCCCAGTTCGGCCC
>CAJFUT010000220.1 GCA_904420255.1 uncultured Angelakisella sp.
ATTGTGGAGGGGCTGGACGGGTGCCTGGTGAAGTTTGCCAAGTGCTGCAACCCGGTGCCCGGCGACGACATCATCGGCTTCATCACCCGAGGCTTCGGGGTGTCCATCCACAAGAGGGACTGCGTCAATGTGCTCAACGCCGACCTTTCCTCGGACCGTTGGGTCCACACCGAATGGGCCGGCACGGTGAAGGAATCCTTCAAGGCGTCGGTGGACATCATCGGCGAGGACCGCCAGGGGATTCTGGCGGACATCAGCGTCGCCCTGAGCAATATGCGGGTCCCCATCCACACCTTGATGGCCCGGGAGGGGAAGGACGGCCATTCCCACATCCAGGTGACCATCAGCATCGGCGACCTGGAGCAGCTAAGGGGGATCATGTCCTCCCTGCGGAAGATCGACGGGGTCATCACCGTCCAGCGTTCCAACCAGCCGGGCGGCTGAGCAAAGCAGAAAGGGAATGCTCCTATGCGGGCTGTGATCCAGCGGGTTTCCTCCGCTTCGGTTTCCATCGGCGGAAGGACGGTGGGGGCTGTAGGCACCGGCTTCCTGATCCTTTTGGGGGTGACCCACGGGGACGGGGAGCGGGAGGCCGACTACCTGGCGGCCAAGTGCGCCGCCCTGCGGGTCTTCCGGGATTCGGAGGACAAAATGAACCTTTCCCTGAAGGATGTGGGGGGAGGGGCGCTGGTGGTTTCCCAGTTCACCCTTTACGGGGACTGCCGCAAGGGGAACCGCCCCGCCTTTGTGGCCGCCGCCCGGCCGGAAACGGCGGTCCCCCTCTACCAACGGTTCATCCAAAAGCTGCGGGAGGCCGGGGTCCCGGTGGAAACCGGGGAATTCGGGGCGGATATGGAGGTTTCCCTCTGCAACGACGGCCCGGTGACTATCCTGATGGATACCGATGAAATGATGCGAAAGTGAGGCTGCCTTTATGACGGTGACCGAAATACACGCCCAACACACCTTTTCCGCCAACTGCTATGTGGTCCAGAGCCGGGAGGGGAACGCCTTCCTGGTGGACCCCGGCGCCGAGGCGGAGAATATCATCTCCTACCTGGAGGGTTGCCAGGCGACGCCCAGGATGATCCTCCTGACCCACGGCCATTTCGACCATATCGGGGCGGTGAAGGACCTGAAGGCCAAGTACCCCGGCCTCAAGGTCTATATCTCCCCGGAGGATGTGGACCTGCTCCAGGGGGACGACAAGACGGGGGCCCTGGGACGGCGTTTTATCAAGGACGCTTCCCCCTATGTCTTTGAGCCGGACGGCTTTCTCCGGGAGGGGGAGGACCTCCATCTGGATGAGCTGACCATCCAGGTGCTGGAAACCCCCGGCCACACCAAGGGCTCTGTCTGCCTCATCTGCGGCCACACCATCTTTACCGGGGACACCCTGTTTCACCACGACTGCGGGCGCACCGACCTGTACGGGGGCTCCTTTGAGCAGATGTGCCAGTCCCTCCGGAAGCTGAGCCGGCTCCGGGAGGATTATATTATTCGCCCGGGCCACGAGGAGCTCAGCTCCATGGAGGAGGAGCGCCCCTGGCTGGCGGCCTTTTTGGAGAAGTATCAATGAAAGTAATCCTTTCCGAAGAAAACCAGCGGCTTTTTCATTACGAGCTGGAGTGCATCCTGCGGATGTTCCTGCCCCAGGTGCGGGTGGACTTCCTCCCCCAGGGCGGGGAGGGGGAGGACCGGGTCCTGGTGGAAACCAGCCGGGAGGGGGACCTGAGCCGCAACCGGGTTAGCCTCTTTTGGGAGGGCTTTTCCGGCAGCGAGGAGGAGCTTTCCGGCGCCGGCGGCAAGGAGCCGGAGCTTTCGGTCTGCCGCCTTTTGTACCGCCTCCTTTCCAGGGGCACCGGCCGGTCCATCCAGTGGGGGACCCTCACCGGCATCCGCCCGGTCAAGCTGGTCCGGGAGCTGCGGGAGCGGGGGATGTCCCCGGAGGAAATCGCCCGGATGCTGGGGGAGAAGTACCTGGTGGCGCCGGAAAAGGTCCGGCTGGCCCTCCTCACCGACCAGGTCCAGCAGCCGGTGATCGAAAGGGCCCTGCCCCACGGCTACAGCCTCTATGTTTCCATCCCTTTCTGCCCCTCCCGGTGCAGCTATTGCTCCTTCGTGTCCCACTCCATTGAGAAAACCCGGAAGCTGATCCCGGAGTACCTGGAAAAGCTGGAGGAGGAGCTGGCCTACGCCGGGCGCATCGCCGGGGAGATGGGCCTTACCCTCCAGACCATTTATATGGGCGGCGGGACCCCCACAGTGCTGGAGGCGGAGCAGCTGGAGCGGCTGCTGGAGGCGATCAACCGCTCCTTTGACCGTTCCCGGTGCGTGGAGTTTACGGTAGAGGCGGGCCGCCCCGATACCATCACCCGGGAAAAGCTGGCCGCCCTGGCCCGGGGCGGGGTGGACCGGATCAGCGTCAATCCCCAGACCCTCAACGACCAGGTCCTCCGCCAGGTGGGCCGCCGCCACACGGCCCGGCAGTTCTGGGAGGCTTTGGAAATTGCCAGGACCTTCCCCTTTAGGGCCATCAATGTGGACCTCATCGCCGGGCTGCCGGGGGATACGGCGGATTCCTTCCGCAGCACCCTGGACCAGGTGATCGCCGCCGGGCCGGAAAACATCACCGTCCATTCCCTTACCATGAAGCGCGCGGCGGATATGATCGGGGAGAAAAATTTACATTTGAACGGTTTCTCCCCTGCCGGAGAAATGGTAAACTATTCCCAGCGGGCCCTGGCGGAGGGGGGATACCTTCCCTACTACCTTTACCGGCAGAAAAGCACGGTGGACAGCCTGGAAAACGTGGGTTTCTGCAAGGGGGACACCCCCTGCTTCTACAACGTCTATATCATGGATGAAACCCACACCATCCTCTCCACCGGCGGCGGGGGGGTCACCAAGGTGGTGCTGCCGGGGAACCGCATTGAACGGATCTTCAATTACAAATACCCTTACGAATATATCAGCCGCTTCCAGAACATACTGGAGCGGAAAGACGCCTTCAAAGCCCTCGGGCTTTCCAATGAAATCTCAAGATAGCAGGAGGTATGTGCAACATGGCGACGCTGGACAATCTGATGAACAAGGCGAAGGAGCTGGCGGATTCGGTGGGAAAGGCCACCGGGGAGCTGGTGGACGATTCCCGGCTGAAGATTCAGGAGATCAAGCTTTCCTCGGAGCTGAAGGACGCCTATGAGCGCCTGGGCTCGGTGGTTTATGATTCCATCAAAACCGGAACCCAGAATCAGGCCCTTGTGGACCTGGTGGTGAGTGAAATCGACACCATCCAGAAGGATTTGGAAACGCTGAAAGGAAAATCGGCGCCGGCCAGCACCGAGAAATACTGCCCTCAGTGCGGCGCCACCAACGGCAGGGAATCGGTGTACTGCAGCAAATGCGGCGCGCCCCTGACCCCGCCCGCCCCCAAGGCGGAACCCGCCCCGGAAGGAAGTACACCGGCCGGGGAGGCGCCCTGCCAGCCTGACCAGGGCGAATAAAGACTTTTCTGAGGCATACACTGTGGGGGGAAGGGAGCTTCTCCCCACAGCTTTATGGCGCCCTTTCGGCTGCGGGCGGTTCGGTATGGCTTTGGACAGCGGGAGCGGGGACGGAGGAAGCGGATGAGGAAGAAACACAGCCAGAGCTTTTTGGAGGGGGCCGCCGTGCTGACCCTTTCCACCATTGTGGTGAAGGTGATCGGCGCCCTTTTCAAGATTCCCCTGGCCAATATCCTGGGCGGGGTGGGGATGTCCTACTTTGTTTCCGCCTATGACCTGTTCACCCCCATCTATTCCGTCACCGTCACCGGCCTCGGGGTGGCGTCCTCCCGGCTGATCTCGGAAACGGCGGCTTCCTCCGGCCCCGGCGGGGTGAGCCGGGTGCTGCGGGCCAGCCGCAGGCTTTTTCTGGCCCTGGGGGTACTGGGAATGGCGGCGGTGGTGTTTTTCGCCCGCCCCTTTTCCGCGGCCATCAGCAACCCGGGGGCGGTCTGGGCCGTTTACGCCATCGCCCCCGCCGTTTTGTTCAGCTGCGTTTCCGCCATATACCGGGGGTATTTCCAGGGGATGAGCAATATGATCCCCACCGCCAAAAGCCAGGTGCTGGAATCCCTGGTCCGCCTTGCCGCCGGCACCAGCCTCTCCTATGGCGTCACCCTGCTGCTGCGCCGGAGCTACCTGGAAAGGGGCGAGGTGCTGGGCAGGGCCTTCGCCTCCCTGGATGAGGCCAGCATCTATATTTTCCAGTTTTCCGCCGCCGCGGCCATCTGGGGTGTCACCCTGAGCACCGCGGCGGGCGCGGCCTATATCCGCTGGTCCTTCGGGAAAAATGTCCGCCCGGTCCAGGCATCCCCCGGCGGGGAAAAGGGGAGGCTTTCGGTGGGGATGCGGCTTCTGCGGATCGCCGTCCCCATCTCCCTCAGCACCCTGGTGGTGAACCTCACCTCCATGATCGACCTGATGTCGGTGATGAACTGCCTGAAGGCCGCCGTGGCGGAAAACGGGGAGCTCATCCGCTCCATGTACCCGGGACTGATTCCCGGCGCCGTCACCGACGATATGCTGCCGGAATACCTTTACGGCTCCTATTCTGGCCTCGCGTTTTCCCTGTTCAATTTGGCCCCCGCCATCACCGCTGCCCTGGGGGTCAGCGCCCTGCCCGCCGTCACCAGGGCCTGGACCTCCGGCGACGAGGAGCAGATGGAGTACACGGTGAACGCGGTGATCCGTATGGCCCTCCTGGTGGCCCTGCCGGCCGGGCTGGGGCTGTTCGCCCTTTCCGGACCCATCCTCCGCTTCCTCTATCCTGCCCGGCTGATGGAGGCCGCCATCATCACCCCGGTGCTGCGGGTCATGGGGATCAGCACCATCCTGGTGGCCGCCACCACCCCGGTCAACAGCGTCCTCCAGGCCACCGGCCACGAGCGGATGACCCTGGCCACCATGGCCGCGGGGGCCGCCATGAAGCTGGCCACGAACTTTGCCCTGGTTTCCCGGCCTGAGATGAATATTCAGGGCGTCCCCTACGGTTCCCTGGTGTGCTACGGCTTTATTGTGGTGTTTTCCATAATTTACCTCCGGGCCAGAACCGGGGTGCGGCTGCACCTTTTCCAGGGCGTCTGCAAGCCGCTTTTCTGCGCGGTTCTCTGTGCCGGCGCCGCATATTCCGGCTATTTTACCATTTTTTCCGCCATGGGCGGCGCTTTCCGCCTGTTTTTGTCCATTGGCTGCGGCGGCGGGGTTTATCTCCTGACCCTCCTCCTGACGGGAGCCATTTTGAAAAGCGATCTGGAAATGTTGCCAAAGAATGAAAAAGTGGCAAAAGCTCTTGAAAAGCTTGGCCTTATCAGGTAGAATATAGAAAGCGTTG
Organism: uncultured Angelakisella sp.; assembly: GCA_904420255.1. GTDB lineage: Bacteria > Bacillota > Clostridia > Oscillospirales > Ruminococcaceae > Angelakisella. The sequence goes on from CAJFUT010000220.1 coordinate 5,377, forward strand.
GGAGGATCGCCAGAATATGGACTTTCAGTTTAAGGACAGCTATGATATTGACGACCTGCTGGAGATCATGGCCATCCTCCGCAGCGAGGACGGCTGTGTCTGGGACAGGGAGCAGGATCACCATTCCATCCGGAACAATTTCATCGAGGAAACCTATGAGACGGTGGAGGCCATCGACCGGGAGGACCCGGTCCTTCTCAAGGAGGAGCTTGGGGATGTTTTGCTCCAGGTGGTTTTCCACGCCAGGATGGAGGAGGAGGGCGGCGGCTTTTCCTTTTCGGATGTCTGCGACGGCATCTGCAAAAAGCTGATCTACCGCCACCCCCATGTTTTCGGGAATGTGGTGGTGAAGGATTCCGGCCAGGTGCTGGATAATTGGGACAAGCTCAAGAAGAAGGAAAAGCACCAGGCCACCGCTTCCAGTACGCTGGAGGGGGTATCCAGAGCGCTGCCGGCGCTGATCCGCGCCGCCAAGGTCCAGAAACGGGCCGGCAAGGTGGGATTTGAGTATCCCACGGTGAAGGACGCGCTGGGGGACCTGAGCAGTGAGCTTCAGGAGCTGGAGCAGGCCATGGCCTGCGGGGACCGGGAAGGCATTGAAGAGGAGATGGGGGACGTCCTTTTTTCCGCCGTTAATGTTTCCAGGCTGCTGGGCGTGGACGGCGAGGAGGCCCTGTACCGCTCCACTGAAAAGTTTATCCGCCGATTCTCCGCAATGGAGCAGGAAGCAGCGAGCAGGGAAATCAGCTTAAGTGACTGCACCATTGATGAGCTCAATAGTTTTTGGCGCACAGCCAAGGAACAAGAAAAAATTTTGGAGGTAAAGCAAGATGACTAAGGTTGAACTGGTGAACGCTGTGGCAGAAAAGACCGGCCTCTCCAAGAAGGACAGCGAGAAGGCGGTTTCCGCTGTTTTCGCTTCCATCACCGAGGGCCTGAAGAAGGGTGAGAAGCTGTCCCTGGTGGGATTCGGAACCTTTGAGGTGAAGGAGCGGGCCGCCCGTTCCGGCATCAACCCCCGGACAAAGGAGCCCATCACCATCGCCGCTTCCAAGTCCCCTGTTTTCAAGGCCGGCAAAGCCCTGAAGGACGCCGTTAAGTAAGATAAAATCCGCCATTGAGCCGGCACGGTGATGTGCCGGCTTTTTTGCGAAGGAAGGTTTTTTATGCGTTTGGACAAATATCTCAAGGTTTCCAGGATCATCAAGCGGCGCACCGTAGCCAACGAGGCCTGCGACGCCCAGCGGGTCCTGGTGAATGGGAAGCCCGCCCGGGCCTCCTATGAGGTGAAGCTGGGGGACCGCATCGAGGTGAACCTGGGGCAAAAGCCCCTGGTGATCCGGGTGACCGGCCTCAGCGAGGTGACCACCAAGGACAGCGCCTCCGGCAACTTCGAGGTGCTGGAGGGGTAATATCTCCTTTTCCTCCCGCATATTCTGGTAATGCCCCTCCGGTCAGCGCCGGAGGAGGCCAGGATGGGACAACGCCGCCAAAAGGGAGGAAGACAATGGAAAACAAGCAGCTGGCCGTACCCCACAGCATCATTGTGGAGGAGCGGAAAAATGTAAGCATCAGCGGGGTCACCGACGTGGAGAGCTTCGACGAGGAAACGGTGGTTCTGATGACCGACCTGGGGGAGCTGATCATCAAGGGGTTCGGCCTGCACATCAGCAAAATCGACGTACAGTCCGGGGACCTGGCCCTGGAGGGGGAAATCTACAACATCGGCTACAGCGATCCGCAGCCGGGCGGCGGCGGGCTTCTGAGCCGCTTGTTCCGCTGAGGTGCCCTTATGGCCATTGCCATCGCGGAGCAGACCTCGGTCTTTTTCCGCTCCCTTCTGCTGGGGGCGGTTTTGGGCTGTTTGTATGATTTTTTCCGGATCACCCGGCTGGCCTTCATCATCCCCTCTCTTCTGGTGCTGGTGGAGGACCTGCTGTTCTTCCTCTTTTCCACAGTGATCCTCTTTGGGTTCATGCTGGAAAACAGCTATGGCCAGATCCGCTATTTCATCCTGCTGGGGGTGGTCCTGGGCTGGACCATCTACTATTTTTCGGTGGGTTCCCTGGTGATGAAATGCTCGGCGGGGATCATACGGCTGTTCCGGGCGGTGTTCGCCTTCTGCTGGCGGCCCTTCGCCCGGGCCGGCCGCAGGCTTTCGGACGCGGGGAGGGCGGCGGGGGGACGGATGCAGGAGGCCGCCGCGGGGCTAAAATACCGCTTGAAATTCAGGGTCCTTATGATGTATAATAAAACAAATCGTGGGCAAAGGGACGGTGAAAAGAATGAGCGGAAAGGAACGGGCGAGGGATAACCCTTTTTCCATCAATTCCCTGCTGAAAATCGCCTGTATTCTTCTGCTGCTTCTTTTTGCCGTGTTTTTTGTCAAAACCAAGCTGGATATCGCAAAGATGCAGGAGCAGCTGGTGGAAATGGAACAGCAGGTGGAGCAGCAGGAGCTGGAAAACAAGGACGCCGAGCTGGCCCTCCGGCAGGATGAGGAAACCATGGAGCGGACGGCCCGGGAAAAGCTGGACTACGCCCACCCCGACGAACGGGTCTTTGTGGATATTTCAGGCGCGAATTAGTGTGTGTGGGAGGAACAGATTTGGTATCGGTAGGAAGTATCGTAGCCGGCAAAGTGGTCAAGGTGATGAATTACGGAGCCTTTGTGGACCTGGAGGGGGGCGGCTCCGGCATGATCCACATTTCTGAGGTGGCCAATACCTATGTGAAGGATATCAACGACTACCTGAAGGTGGGGGATGAGGTCACCGTCAAGGTGATCGGGGTCAATGAGCAGGGGAAGGTGAGCCTTTCCATCAAGGAAACCATGGACAAGACCCCCGCCGGGGCTCCCAGGCGGGACGGCGGCCGGCCCCAGCAGCGCAGCTACGCGCCGCGCTCCTATAACCGCCCGGCCCCCATTCCCAGCACCGGCGACGCCTTTGAGGATATGCTGAACCGCTACAAAAAATCCAGCGACGACAGGATGTCCGACCTGAAACGGGTGCTGGACACCCGCCGGGGCAGCGCCAACCGG
>CAJFUT010000221.1 GCA_904420255.1 uncultured Angelakisella sp.
GAAATTCCCGGCAATGCTTTCTGATGGGCACACCGCGAATGGGCCGAGCCCCGGGAGGCATATAGATGGCATCGGGGTGATCGCTATGGCTTTTGACCGCCGGCGCGGCAAGCGCAAAAAAATACCCGACCCCCCCAGGGCCGGGAAAAAGAGCCCCTTCCTCCTGATGAAGCCCCTGGAGGAGCCGGCCAACGCCTTCCTCCCCCCGGTGCGGGTGGAGCTGCTGGGCAACCGCCAGGCCATTGTGGACGGCTGCCGGGGGATCATCGAGTATTCCGACAGCTGCATCCGCCTTTCCACCGACCGGCTGATCCTGAAATTCACCGGCACCGGCCTTACCATCAAGTCCCTCAGCGACAGCGGCGTCATCGTGGAGGGAACGGTCCTGGCCCTGGAATACAGCTAGGGCCCACGGAAGCGGCGGCTCCATTCCGCCCCCCCAAAACGCCGGAAAGGAGAAGGCCATGCTGCTCATCCGCCTCATACGCTTTTTCCGGGGCACCGCGGAATTCACCATCCGGGACGGGTTCCTGGAGCGGTTCATCAACCTCTGCGCCCAGAACCGGGTCCCCATCTGGGACGGCCGCCGGGACGGCTCCCGGTACACCGCCCGCACCACCCTCCGGGGCAGCCGGAGGCTGCCGGAGCTGGCCCAGAAGGCCGGGGTGATCCTGGAAACACCCAGTCCGGGCGGGGCCCCCGCCATCCTGCGGCGGTACCGGAAGCGCACCGGCCTTTTCGCCGGGGCCGGGATGGTGGCCATCGCCATCCTGGTGATGGGCTGCTTCATCTGGCAGGTCCGGGTGGAGGGGCTCCAGACCATCCCGGAGGGGGAGGTCCTCACCATCCTGGAGGAGCTGGGGGTCCACCGGGGAGCCCTGCGCCGGGACATCGACGCCCGGCAGGTGGAGCGGATGCTGATGCTCCGCCTGGATAAGGCCGCCTGGGTGGCGGTGAACCTCCGGGGCAGCACCGCCGTGGTGGAAATCCAGGAGCGGGTGGTGCCGCCGGAACCCATCGACGACCACACCCCCCACAACGTGGTTTCCAAAAAGCCCGGCTTCATCACCTATATGGAGGTTTACAATGGGCAGCCCACCGTCCGGGTGGGGGATTCGGTGGACGCGGGGGAAATCCTGGTGAGCGGCATCATGGAGGACCAGGAGGGCCGCAGCCGCACCGTCCACGCCCGGGCCAAGGTGCTGGCCCAGACCCGGGAAACCCTCTCGGTGGAGGTGCCCTACCTCCAGGAAACCGTCACCCCACGGGGGGTGATGGTGCGCCGGTACCTGAATATCCTCTCGGTGCAGCTGCCCCTTTTCTGGGGAAGGCCCCTGGAGGAGCCCTACAAGGCGGAGATCGCCACCTTCGACATCCCCCTGATCAGCAGCATCGCCCCCATCACCTGGAGCCGGGAAAACTATATCCTCCTGCGGACCGAAACCCGGGAGGTCACCCCCGACGAAGCCCGGGCCATGGCCATGGCCCAGCTGGCGGAGCTGGAGGAAAAAAGCTTTGAGGGGATGACGGTGGTGGAGCGGGAGCTGAACGGCCAGGAGCTGGGGGACCGCTTCCTCCTGGAGGGGGTCTATCTCTGTGAGGAGGACATCGGGGAGGAGCGGGAGATCCTCACCGGGGAAGCGGTGGAGGGGCTGGAGCCGCCCCCCGCCTCCCAGGCCCCGCCGGCGGAGGGGGATTAGGGCCCGCCCCGCCCCATCCAAGCGAAAAGGAGGAGCCGGCCGGACCGGTTCCTCCTTCTGGCGCTGTTATTTATCCTTGTCGAAGGCTTCCTTCAGCTTGTCGAAAAAGCTCTGGCGCTTGTTGTAGTTTTTGTCGCTGAGGCTCTGCTCAAACTCCCGGAGCTTCTCCTTCTGGCTGCGGCTGAGGCCCTTGGGCACCTCGATGTTCACCCGGACATACTGGTCCCCCCGGTTCCGCCCGGTGTTGGGATTCACCACACCCTTGTCCCGCAGGCGGAAGACGGTGCCGTTCTGAGTGCCCTCCGGCACGGTGTATTTCACCTTGCCGTCCACGGTGGGGACGACGATCTCATCCCCCAGCGCCGCCTGGGTGAAGGTGAGGGGGATGTCGCACCAGATGTTCTGGCCGTCCCGCTCGAAGATGGGGTCCGGCCGCACCGAAACGGTGACCTGGACATCCCCGGCGGGGCCGCCGTTGGTGCCGTGGTCCCCCTCCCCCCGGACAACGAAGGTCTGGCCGTCGTCGATGCCGGCGGGGACGTTCACCGTCAGCTTCCGGGTCACCCGGACGCGGCCCTTGCCGCCGCACCGCTGGCAGGGGTTCTTGATGACCTTGCCGGTGCCCCCGCAGCGGGAGCAGGGCTGGCGCATCTGCATGACCCCCATGAAGCTCTGCCGCCGGACGGTGACATAGCCGCTGCCGCCGCAGTCGGGGCAGGTTTCGGGGTGGGTGCCGGCGGCGGCGCCGGTGCCGGAGCAGGCGGCGCAGCTTTCCAGCCGCTGGTACTGGATTTCCTTCCGGCAGCCCTTCACCGCCTCCATAAAGGAGAGGGGCAGGGTGTAGCCCAGGCTGTTGCCCCGGGTGGGGCCGGAGGGATTGCGGGCGCGGGTGGAACCCCCGAACCCTCCGCCGAAGATATCCCCCAGATTCTCGAAAATATCCCCCAGGTCGCCGAAGCCGCCAAAGCCGCCGCCATAGGCGCCGGCGCCGCCTCCCGCGCCGAAGTTGGGGTCCACCCCGGCGTGGCCGAACTGGTCATAGCGGGCCCGCTTGTCTTTGTCGGACAAGACCTCGTAGGCCTCGTTGACTTCCTTGAAGTGGGCCTCGGCCTCCTTGTCGCCGGGGTTCAGGTCGGGATGGTATTTTTTGGCCAGCTTCCGGTACGCTTTTTTCAGTTCATCGTCGCTGGCGGTCTTTCCCACCCCCAGCACCTCGTAGTAGTCACGTTTTGTTTCCGGCAAATCCAATCACCCTTTGCTCTTGATGTTCTTGCATGACAGCAGGATAGAGAGTGGTTCCCGCCCTCTATCCTGCCTGTGAATATCCTATTCGGGATTATTTGTTTTCGTCCACATCCCGGTAGTCGGCATCCACCACATTGTCGGCGCCGGGCTGCTGGGCCTGGCTCTCGGGGCCGGGGCCCTGCTGCTGTTGCTGGGCCGCCTGGTAGACCTTGGAGGAGACGGCGTAGAACGCCTGCTGCAGCTCCTCCTGGCGGGCCTTGATGGCCTCCATGTCCTCGCCCTTCAGGGCTTCCTTCAGGGCGGAGAGCTTGCCTTCCAGGTTCTGCTTATCCTCGGCGGAAATCTTGCCGCCCAGCTCGGACATGGTCTTTTCGGTCTGGTAGACCATCTGGTCGGCGCCGTTGCGGATGTCGATGGCCTCCCGGCGCTTCTTGTCCTCGGCGGCGTACCGCTCGGCGTCCTTGACGGCCTTCTCCACATCCTCCTTGTTCATGTTGGTGGAGGAGGTGATGGTGATGGTCTGCTCCTTGCCGGTGCCCAGGTCCTTGGCGGACACATGGACGATGCCGTTGGCGTCGATGTCGAAGGTTACCTCGATCTGAGGCACGCCCCGGGGAGCGGCGGGGATGCCGCTGAGCTGGAAGTTGCCCAGGAGCTTGTTGTCGGCGGCCATCTCCCGCTCGCCCTGGAGGACCTTCACCTCAACGGAGGTCTGGCCGTCGGCGGCGGTGGAGAACACCTGGCTCTTCTTGGTGGGGATGGTGGTGTTCCGGTCGATGATCCGGGTCATGACGCCGCCCAGGGTTTCAATGCCCAGGGACAGGGGGGTGACATCCAGCAGCAGCAGCCCCTTGACGTCGCCGGTGAGGACGCCGCCCTGGATGGCGGCCCCCAGGGCCACGCACTCGTCGGGGTTGATGCCCTTGAAGGGATCCTTGCCCATGAAGTTTTTGACAGCTTCCTGGACCGCGGGGATCCGGGTGGAGCCGCCCACCAGCAGCACCTTGTCGATATCGGAGGGCTTGAGGCCGGCGTCGGAAAGGGCCTGCTTCACCGGGCCCATGGTCTTATCCACCAGGTCGGAGGTGAGCTCGTTGAACTTTGCCCGGGAAATGGTCATATCCAGGTGCTTGGGGCCGGAGGCGTCGGCGGTGATGAAGGGCAGGTTCACCTGGGAGGTGGTCATGCCGGAAAGCTCGATCTTGGCCTTCTCGGCGGCCTCCACCAGACGCTGGTGGGCCATCTTGTCCTGGCGCAGGTCGATGCCGCTCCCTTTCTTGAACTCGTCGGCCAGGTAATTCACCAGCCGCTCGTCGAAGTCATCGCCGCCCAGGTGGTTGTTGCCGGCGGTGGCCAGCACCTCCTGGACGCCGTCCCCCATCTCAATGATGGAAACATCGAAGGTGCCGCCGCCCAGGTCGTAGACCATGATCTTCTGGTCGTTTTCCTTATCGATGCCGTAGGCCAGGGCCGCGGCGGTGGGCTCGTTGATGATCCGCTTCACATCCAGGCCGGCGATACGCCCGGCGTCCTTGGTGGCCTGGCGCTGGGCGTCGGTAAAGTAGGCGGGGACGGTGATCACCGCCTCGGTGACCGGCTCGCCCAGGTAGGCCTCGGCGTCGCTCTTCATCTTCTGGAGGATCATGGCCGAGATCTCCTGAGGGGTGTAGCTCCTGCCGTCGATGGTGACTTTATAATCGCTGCCCATCTTCCGCTTGATGGAGCTGATGGTCCGCTCGGGGTTGGTGACGGCCTGGCGCTTTGCCACCTTGCCCACCAGGCGCTCGTTGTTATCTTTAAAGGCCACCACCGAGGGGGTGGTGCGGTCCCCTTCGGGGTTGGGGATGACCACTGCCTCGCCGCCTTCCATGACGGCCACGCAGCTGTTGGTGGTGCCAAGGTCGATGCCGATAATCTTGCTCATATCAATTACCTCCTGTAAATCTCAAACGGTTATTGGCTGAATTTTATAGAAACGGCGCTGCCCGCTTTGGGGGGCGGCGCCCCGGGTATTCTGCTGTGATGAATCCTAGTTGGCCGCCTGGACCATGGCGTACCGCAGCACCTTGCCGCCGATGCGGTAGCCCTTCTGGAGCACCTGGGCCACCACGTTCTTGGCCAGCTTCTCATCCTCGATGTGCATGACGGCGTTGTGGATGTTGGGGTCGAAGGGGACGCCGGCCTCGGCGATCTCCTCCACCCCCAGGGCGGTCATGGCGTCCCAGAGGCCCTTGTAGATCAGCTCCATCCCCTTTTTGAACTCCTCATCGGAGCAGGGGCTTTCCATGGCCCGCTGGAAATTGTCCAGCACCGGCAGCAGGCCCTTGAGGGTTTCGGCCACGGCGTCGCTGTAGGTGCTCTCCTTCTCCCGGGCGGTGCGCTTGCGGTAGTTGTCGAATTCCGCCATCAGCCGCAGGTTCCGCTCCTCCAGGGCCTTTTTGTCCTCCCGCAGAAGGTCCAGCTCGCTGGGCTCCTGGGGCTTGGCGGCTTCGGCAGCGTCCGCTTTCCCCTTTTCTTCCCGGGGGGCGTCCGCCCCCGCCGCCTCTTTTTCCGGGCCCGCCGCCTTGGGAGCGGCCTCAGCCCCTTTGGCCTCCTGCTCCGCCGCTTCCGGCGCAGCCTTGGCCTTTTTTCTTTCATGCTCTGCCAAGTTGGTTCCTCCGTTCCCCACAGGAATGCCTGTGGCTCTTTGTTAAAATCACAAGCCCGGCCGGGCTATTTCTGCTCCTCCAGGGTTTCCTCCAGCAGCCGCCCCAGGGTCTTGGAGAAGTACTCCAGGTGGGGGATCATGCTGGCGTAATCCATCCGGATGGGCCCGATGAGGCCCATGGCCCCGGTGTTGTCCAGGCCGATGCGGTATTTGCTGATGATCACCGAGGAATCGGTGAAGGCGCTGTTGGGGTTCTCCTTGCCGATAAAGACCCGGATCCCCTCGCCGCCCTTCTCCACCAGGTCCATCACCGCCTCCCGGGAATTGATGACCCGGAAAAGCTGGTTTGCCACCTGCCGCAGGTCGGCGTATTCCAGAAGATTGGAGGCGCCGCTGCGGTAGATATGGCCGTCGCTGCACTCCCGGCAGAGCTCATAGATGGCCGACAGGAGGGGGGTAAAGACGTCGGTGTATTCATCCCCCAGGGTGAAGGCCATGGAGCTGAGGTACCCGGTGGTGACCTCATTGATGCTCTTGCCGGCCAGATGGCCGTTGGCGAAGTTCTGGAAAAATTCCACGATCCGGGGGGTGAGGGTGAAGTCCACCCGGCACACCTTATTCTTCACCATGCCGTTGGAGGCGATGAGAAGGATCACCACCGTGCGGCTGGTGGCCGGGATCAGCTCGATCTTGCGGATTTTGGCGCTCTCCTTGGTGAGGGTGGTGGAGATGACGGCGCAGCCGGTGTAGTTGGCCAGGGCTTTGGCGGCGTCCTCCAGCAGCCGCTCGGGGTCCGGGTCCCGGAGGTTGAAGAGGGCCTCGATCTCCTGCTTTTCCACAGTGGTGAGGGGCTTTTCCTTCATCAGCCGGTCCAGGTAGACCCGGTAGCCCAGGTGGGAGGGGACCCGCCCGGCGGAGGTGTGGGGCTGCTCCAGCAGGCCCATGTCGAAAAGCACCGCCATCTCGTTGCGGACGGTGGCGGGGGAAACCTCCCCGCCCAGCAGATAGGCCACCAGCTTGGAGCCCACCGGCTCCCCCGTGGCGATATAGGTTTCCACAATCGCGGACAGTATCCGCAGCTTTCTGGCGTCCAGCTCTGCCATCCTGCCCGACCTTCTTTCTTTCGGTTTTTAGCACTCATATCATCCGAGTGCTAACAACTATTATTGTACCCGATTTTCCCGGGAAGTCAAGGGGTTTCACAAATTATTTACAAATATTCTGTCACTCCTTCCGGCGGACTGACAGATATTCTCCCCCTCGTTGACACGGCACCCCGCCCCGCTTATACTGATAATATGATCGTCCCGGGAAGGGACGGACAAAAGGAGGGTACAACCGCTTATGAAACACGAGCTGGCCCAGCTTCAGAAGCTCACCGGGATGCGGCTGCGGCAGCAGAAGAACTCCATGATGCTCTGCGGCTTTTACCGGGGCTTCGCCATGGTCACCAACCTCAACTCCAAGGCCCGCAGCTACGACGTGGTGGTGTGGGCGTCCCGCCCCGGCGCCGACATGACCCAGGAGGTCAATGAATGGCTCCAGGGCTACGCCGCCGGCCACCCCGCCTGCACCGGGGGCGGCTATAACGGCCAGATGCTGGTGGCCCACATCTCCATCGACAAGAAACGGGACATCACCGCCCAGAACCTGCTGGCCTTCTACAACGACGCCTCCGGGTGGCTCGCCGCCAACGGGATGGTTTCCGCCTGCGAAAGCTGCGGCTCCGCCGACGGGGAGATTTACGCCCTGGCGGGGAGAATCCATCTTGTCTGCCCCCGCTGCCTGGAATCCATGACCGCCCAGGCCAAAGCGGACCAGAAATCCATCCCCGGCAACCTCCCCGCCGGCATTGTGGGGGCGCTGCTCTTTTCCCTGGCCGGGGTGGCCCTCTGGGTGCTGGTGAACCGGTTGGGGTACATCGCCGCCATCTGCGGCCTGGTGCTGATGGTCTGCACCTTCAAGGGCTACGAGGTCTTCGGCAAGAAGCTGGACATGACCGGCATCGTGGCCTGCATCCTGGTGGCTGTCTTCATGGGCTTTGTCAGCCAGTACATCTGCATCGGGATGGATATTTACGAGGCCTTCCACTACGATTTTGAAATCACCATCATCGACGCCCTCCGGGCGGTGCCCAGCTTCATGCTGGACCCCAGCCTCGGCCTCATGAGCGCCTACGCACCGGACCTTATCATGGGCTACCTCTTCATGGCTCTGGGGAGCTTCTCCTTCATCCGCAACGCCATTGTGGCCCAGAAGCACGGCGGCTTCTATGTGGAAAAATTGGCCGACCGTTCTGCCGGGGCTGCCGTCCGCTAAACCCCCGTTTCCATCCAAAAGGACCCCTGGTTCAACCAGGGGCCCTTTCCTTTTGATGTGATGGCTTTCAGCTCAGTTCAAACATCCCGGTATAGAGCTGGTAATACCGGCCCTTCTGGGCCAGGAGCTGGTCGTGGCTGCCCCGCTCGATGATCCGCCCCTGCTCCAGCACCATGATGGCGTCGGCGTTGCGGACGGTGGAGAGCCGGTGGGCGATGACAAAGACGGTGCGCCCCTCCATGAGCCGGTCCATCCCCTTTTCGATGAGGGCCTCGGTGCGGGTGTCGATGGAGGAGGTGGCCTCGTCCAGGATCAGCACCGGCGGGTCCGCCACGGCGGCCCGGGCGATGGCCAGAAGCTGCCGCTGGCCCTGGGAGAGATTTGCCCCGTCGGAGGTGACCATGGTGTCGTACCCCTGGGGGAGGCGGCGGATGAAGGAATCGGCGTTGGCGATCCGGGCGGCCCGCTCCACCTCCTCCCGGGTGGCGTCCAGCTTGCCGAAGCGGATGTTGTCGGCGATGGTGCCGGTGAAAAGGTGGGTGTCCTGGAGGACCATCCCCAGGGACCGGCGGAGGGCGTCCTTTTTGATCCGGCGGACGTCGATGCCGTCGTAAACGACACTGCCCCCCTCCACATCATAAAAGCGGTTGATGAGGTTGGTGATGGTGGTCTTCCCCGCGCCGGTGGAGCCCACAAAGGCGATCTTCTGCCCCGGCTTGGCGTACAGGCTGACATCGTGGAGGATGGGGTGCCCCGGCTCATAGCCGAAGTCCACGTTCTGGAACCGCACATCCCCCCGGAGGGGCGCCAGGGAGCCGTCCTCCCTGCGCCAGGCCCAGCGGCCGGTCTTTTTCTCCCCGCAGGGCACCAGGACGCCGTCCCGCTCCTCCACGTTCACCAGGTCCACCCCGCCCTCGTCCACCTCGGGGGGCTGGTCCATCACCTGGAACACCCGCTCGGCGCCGGCCAGGGCGGCCAGGAGGAAATTGCTCTGCTGGGTGAAGTGGTTGATGGGGGCGGCGGACTGGCGGACAAAGACCAGGTAGCTGGCCAGGCTCCCCACGTCGGTGAGCCCCCGGAGGGCCATAATGCCCCCCAGCACCGCCACCACAGCGTAATTGACGTAGGAAATGCTCACCACCGCCGGGATCATGGTGGCGGCGTAGCTCTGGGCCCCGGTGCCCGCCTTGCGGAGGGCCTCGTTCTTCTCCCGGAAGGCCTCCATGCTGGCCTCCTCGTGGTTGAAGACCTTCACCACCTTCTGGCCCTCGGTCATCTCCTCGATGAAGCCGTTCAGGTCCCCCAGGCTGGCCTGCTGGCGGTTGTAATAGGCCTTGCTCCGCTTGCCGCTGAACCGGATATACCAGAACATGGCCACATAGCACACCGCCACCACCAGGGTGAGCCGCCAGTTGAGGACAAAAAGGATGATCAGGGTCCCCGCCGCCCGGATGAAGCTGTTGATCACCTCGGTGAAGCTGTTGTTGAGGGCGTCGGCGATGGTGTCCACGTCGTTGGTGAAATAGCTCATGATGTCCCCGTGGCGCCGGCTGTCGAAGAACCGCAGGGGGAGCTTCTGGAGGTGGGCGAACAGGTCCCGCCGGATGTCGTAGAGGATCTTCTGGGCCGCCTTCACCATGGTCTGGGTGTAGCCCAGGGCGCAGAGGGCCCCCGTAAGGTAGATCACCGCCGTCAGGGCCACGCTTTCCATCAGCTCCCGGGGGCTGCCGTCGGCGAGGCGGTTCACCAGGGGGCGGATCATATAGGTCCCGAAGAGGTTGGCCAGAGCGCTCACCGTCACCAGCACCGCCACCACCAGAAAGAGGAACTTGTGCCGGCCGACGTAGGAAAGCATGGTCCGCAGGGTATACCCCAGGTTTTTAGGCTTCTTGCCGGTGATTGGTCTGGGTGGCATCCGTTTCCCCTCCTTTCATCTGGGACGCGTAGATTTCCTGGTAAATGGGGTCGCCGGCCAGCAGCTCCTGGTGGGTGCCCACGGCGTGGATCCTGCCGTCCTCCAGGATCACGATCTGGTCGGTGCCCATCACCGAGCTGATCCGCTGGGCGATGATGATCTTGGTGACGCCGGTCAGCTCCGCCAGGGCGGTGCGGATTTCCCCCTCGGTGGCGGTGTCCACGGCGCTGGTGGAGTCGTCGAAGATCAGCACCTTGGGCCGCTTCAGAAGGGTCCGGGCGATGCAGAGCCGCTGCTTCTGGCCGCCGGAAACGTTGACGCCCCCCTGGCCCAGGTCGGTATCCAGCCCTTGGGGCATCCGCTGGAGGAATTCATCCGCCCGGGCCGCCCGGCAGGCCGCCCAAAGCTCCTCGTCGGTGGCCTCGGGGTTGCCCCAGCGGAGGTTCTCCCGGATGGTGCCGGAAAAGAGGACGTTTTTCTGGAGGACGATGCCCACCGCGTCCCGGAGGGCCCGCAGGTCGTATTCCCGGACGTCCCGGCCCCCCACCCGGACCACCCCCCGGGTGGCGTCGTAGAGCCGGGGGATCAGCTGGACCAGGGTGGTCTTGGAGGAGCCGGTGCCCCCCAGGATTCCCACCGTCTGCCCCGCCGGAATATGGAGGGTGACATCGGAAAGGGCGTATTCCCCGGCGTCCTCCTTGTACTTGAAGGACACGTCCTCAAAGTCCACCCGGCCGTCGGGGATCTCCTCCACGGCGTTTTCCGGGGAGGTGAGGACCACCCGCTCGTCCAGCACCTCGCTGACGCGGCGGGCGCTGGCCAGGGAACGGGTCAGCAGCAGGAAGACGCTGGAAATCATCATCATGGAATTCATCACCTGGAGGACGTAGCTGAGGAAACCGGTGAGATCCCCCACCTGGAGGGTGGAATCCAGGATCATATTGCCGCCGAACCACATGATGAGGACGATGGCGGCGTACATGGTGAACTGGAGGGCGGGAAGGTTCATCACCGCGTAATGGAAGGTGGTCTGGCTGATGTCCATCAGGTGCTCATTGACCTCCTGGAACTTTTCCTCCTCATATTCCCCCCGGACAAAGGCCTTCACCGCCCGGATGGCGGTGAGCCCCTCCTGGATCACGTTGTTGAGCCGGTCCACCGCCCGCTGGAGGACGCCGTACATGGGGGCCACCTTCCGCACGATGCAGAACAGGATCCCGCCCAGCACCGGGGCGCAGACCACAAACACCAGGGCCAGCCGGGGATTCATCCAGAAGGAAAGGACCAACCCCATCACCAGCATCACCGGTCCCCGGAGCAGGGGGCGGAAGCCGCCGTTGACGGCGTTCTGGAGCACCGTCACGTCGGTGGTCATCCGGGTGATGAGGGAGGAGGTTTCAAAGCGGTCCAGGTTGGAGAAGGCGTACTGCTGCACCTTCTCATACTGGGCCTCCCGGATCCGGGCCCCCCAGCCATAGGAGGCCTTGGCGGCAAAGCGCCCGTACAGCAGGCCGGTGATGAGGGACAGCAGGGCGCAGGCGCCCATCTCCAGGCCCTTGTCCAATATGTAAGGGACGTCCCGGTTCATGACCCCCTGGTCGATGAGGTCGGACATAAGCACCGGGATAAACAGCTCGAAGCAGGTTTCCAGCAGCACCAGGGCCGCCCCCAGGGCCAGGTCCTTCCGGTAGGGGCCCAGGTGCCGGAGCAGACGCTTCAGGTCCTCCATGGGTCCTCCTCCTTCCCTTCCTTGAGATTCCGGTAGGCCCGGGTGAGATAATCGGCGAACCGCTCCCGCTCCTCGGGGGAAAAGCCCCGGAGCATCCGCTCCTCCGCTTCCCGGCAGCGATCCTCCCAGGCATGGGCGGCTTCCACCCCCCGGGGGGTCAGCTCCAGCAGGTCCCCCCGCCGGCTGCCCTGGTCGGCCCGCCGGACCACGAAGCCCCCCTTCTGGAGGGCCTCCACCATCCGGGACACCGCCGCCGGGTCCACCTCAAAGTAGTCCGCCAGCTCCCGCTGGCGGCAGGGGCCGTGCTCCCGAAGGTAATCCACCACCTTGGGCTGGCCCGGCCCCAGGCCGATGCGCTCCAGGCAGGGCCGCAGGAAGCCCCGCTGGGCATGGAAGGCCCGGTACAGCAAAAGATGAAAGGTCGTTTCCACCATCTTCCCTCCCATACTTGATATATCAACCATTGACCTATCAATTATAGGATTCCCTCACCCCGTTGTCAAGGCGGAGGCAACGCAAAAAAGCCCCCGGTCGGGGGCTTCTCCCGCCGGGGCAGGCTACGGCGTCACATCAGTTCAAGATCGGGATTCTCCCAGGCCAGGGGCGGGTCGCCGGGGTTGGGCTTCTCCTCCCCCACCAGCTTCTCCCGGTAACCGGAGAAGGAATCCTCCCGGCTGTCCCAGGCCAGAAGGGTGGTATAGTAGTCCCCGTTGCCCATGAGGGCCCGGGCCTTGAGGAAAAAGACCCCGCTGCCGTCCTCCCGCATCCGGAAGGCCTGGACCTCCGCCTCCTCCAGGGTGATTTCCAGCCCCTCGGGGAAGGTGAGGGCGTAAAGGTCGGAGGCCGCCAGCTTCTCCACCAGCCCCTCCCGGGTGAGGCCGAAGCCCTCCAGGGCCTCGTCCACCGTGACGGGGCGGCCGTTCTCGATGTCGTAGTTCACCGAGAGCATCTCCCCCAGGTAGGCGTAGGTGGGGACGGTGATGGTCCGCACCACCGCCTGGTACCACTTCCCATTGGAATAGGGGTAGCAGGTGATCTGCCTGAGGAGGAAACCGCCGGTATGCTCCTCCAAGGCCTTGAATTCCTCCCACTCCGCCGCCAGGGCGTCCACGGCGGCGTTGGCCTCGTCAAGGCCGGGGACGGTGCCCTCCAGCCGGGGAATCTCAGCGATACAGCCGTAGCCGCCATCCTCCTTATGGTACTCCAGAACCTGCATCACCAGGCCCACCTCCTGGGAGGCGGTTTCCCCGCCGGAGGGGCTTCCCTGGGATTCGGAAGC
>CAJFUT010000222.1 GCA_904420255.1 uncultured Angelakisella sp.
ATGGTGGAGGCCGCCCTGGCGGCGGGCCTCTGCGCCGGGGGGGCGGACTGCGTTTCCCTGGGGGTGGTGCCCACCCCCGCCGTGGCCTGGCTCACCGTGGCCCACGCCATGGACGCCGGGGTGATGATCTCCGCCAGCCACAACCCCTTCCCCTACAACGGCATCAAAATCTTCGGGCCCCGGGGGTATAAGCTCACCGACCGGGAGGAGGAGGAGATGGAGGCCATGATCCTGGACCACGCCCAGCCCATGGCCCAGGCCGCCCCCGAGGAGATCGGCCGCCACGCCTCCCGGGAGGAGCTGGCGGAGGAATACATCCGCCACATCGCCGCCACCCTCCCCGGGGAGAAGCCCCTCAGGGGGATGCGGGTGCTGGCAGACTGCGCCAACGGCAGCGCCAGCCGCACCGCCCGCCGGCTCTTTGAGGAGCTGGGGGCCCGGGCGGACTTCCTGGCCGATTCCCCCGACGGGGTCAACGTCAACCGGGACTGCGGCTCCACCCATCTGGAGGCCCTCCGGGAGGGGGTCCGGGCGGGGGGCTACGCCCTGGGGGTGGCCTTCGACGGGGACGCCGACCGGTGCCTGGCGGTGGACGAAACCGGCGCCGTGGTGGACGGGGACCAGATGATCGCCATCTTCGCCGCCCAGATGAAGGGGAAGGGCGCCCTCCGGGGGGACACCGCCGTGGTGACGGTGATGAGCAACTTCGGCTTTATGAACTTCGCCCGGGAGAACGGCATCCGGGTCAAGACCACCAAGGTGGGGGACCGCTACGTCCTGGAGGCCATGCTGGCGGGGGGCTACAACATCGGCGGGGAGCAGTCGGGGCATATTATCTTTGCCGACCACATGACCACCGGGGACGGGCAGCTTTCGGCGGTGCAGCTCATGGGGGTGATGGCGGAAACCGGCCAGCCCCTGAGCCGCCTGGCGGGGATCATCACCATCCTGCCCCAGGTGCTGGTGAACCTGCCGGCCACGGTGGACATGAAGGCGGGCCTGGCCGAAAGCCTGGAGATCACCGCCGCTGTCCGGGAATGTGAGGAGGAGCTGGGGGACGCCGGGCGGGTGCTGATCCGCCCCTCCGGCACCGAGCCCCTGATCCGGGTCATGGTGGAGGGGCCGGACCTGTCCCAGATCGACGGCATCGCCCGCCGCATCGCCGATGCCATCCAGAAAAACCTAGCTTAGTCGAAAAGGAGAGAAGGCCATGCGCGCAGCCACAGGCTGGCGGGATTTTGAGGTCCTGGACGCCAGCGGCGGGGAAAAGCTGGAGCGGTGGGGGGACGTGACCCTCATCCGCCCCGACCCCCAGGTGATCTGGGACACCCCCAGGGGCCCCCTCTGGGAAAAGGCCCAGGCCCGGTACCACCGCTCCTCCAAGGGGGGCGGCAGCTGGGAGAAGCGGGGCCCCATGAAGGAGTTCTGGGAGATCTCCTACGGAGCGCTGCGGTTCAAGATCAGCCCCACCGGCTTCAAGCACACCGGCCTTTTCCCCGAGCAGGCGGTGAACTGGGACCTTTTCGGGCGGCTGATCCGGGAGGCGGGGCGGCCGGTGCGGGTGCTGAACCTCTTCGCCTACACCGGCGGGGCCACCCTGGCCTGCGCCGCCGCCGGGGCCAGCGTCTGCCATGTGGACGCAAGCCGCGGGATGGTGGCCTGGGCCCGGGAAAACCAGGCCCTCTCCGGCCTTTCGGACAGGCCCATCCGCTGGATCGTGGACGACTGCCGGAAATTCGTGGAGCGGGAGCTGCGCCGGGGCAGCCGCTACGACGCCGTCATCATGGACCCCCCCTCCTACGGCCGGGGGCCGGGGGGCGAGGTGTGGAAGCTGGAGGACAGCGTCTACGGCCTGGTGGACCTCTGCGCCGGGGTGCTGTCGGAGGAGCCCCTCTTTTTCGCCATCAATTCCTACACCACCGGCCTTTCCCCCGCGGTGATGGAATACATCCTGGGCGCCACGGTGGCCAGGCGCTTCCCCGGCCGGGGGAGGACCGCCTCGGGGGAGATCGGCCTGCCGGTGCGGGAATCCGGCTACATCCTGCCCTGCGGGGCCACGGCGCTGTTTTTCGGCCGTGAGGTATCCTTAGAGTGAGGAGCGACGACAAAGGAATGAATGAGATCATCCAGGCGACCCATGTGTATTTTTCCTACGACGAGGAGGACGCCCTCAGCCTGCCGGTGCTGGAGGACGTGAGCCTTTCGGTGCCGGAGGGGCAGTTCCTGGCGGTGCTGGGGCACAACGGCAGCGGCAAATCCACCCTGGCCAAGCACTTCAACGCCATCCTCCTGCCTCAGCAGGGGCGGGTGGTGGTGGCGGGGATGGACACCGCCGACGACGACCGCCTCTACGACATCCGCCAGACGGTGGGGATGGTGTTCCAGAACCCCGATAACCAGATCGTCGCCACCATTGTGGAGGAGGACGTGGCCTTCGCCCTGGAGAACATGGGGGTCCCCCCCGATGAGATTCGCCGCCGGGTGGACGACGCCCTCAGGGCGGTGGGGATGTACGAATACCGGGAGCACGCCCCCCACCAGCTCTCCGGCGGCCAGAAGCAGCGGGTGGCCATCGCCGGGGTCATCGCCATGCGGCCCCGGTGCATCGTCCTGGACGAGCCCACCGCCATGCTGGACCCCCGGGGCCGGGCCGAGGTGATGAAGACCCTCCGGGCGCTGAACCGGGACTACGGCATCACCGTGGCCCTCATCACCCACTACATGGACGAGGCCGCCCAGTGCGACCGGGTGGTGGTGGTGGACAGCGGCCGCGTCCTCATGGACGGGACGCCCCGGGAGGTGTTCCGCCAGGTGGACCGGCTCAAGTCGGTGGGGCTGGACGTGCCCCAGGTCACCGAGCTGATGCACCAGCTCCGCCAGGCGGGGCTGCCGGTGCGGGATGACGTCATCACCGAGGAGGAATGTGTCCGGGAGCTGGAAAAGCTCCTGGGCTGACGGAAAGGAGAGGCCCCTCATGGAAGGAATCGCGTTTCTCGTGGTCTATTTCGGCCTGATGCCGGCGGCGGCGGTCTTCTGCCTTTACAAATTCGCCCGGCTCTGGCTCTGGGCTGCCCCCCTCATCTCCACCGCCATGGGCACCGCCCTGGTGATGGCGGCCATGGGCCCCGCGGGGCTGGTGGGGGAGCAGGGGCTTACCTGGTGGGAGCTGATGATGCCCGCCCAGCAGCTCATCGCCCTCTCCCTCACCCTGGGGGTGCTGGTGGGGCTGCGGTGGGGCGGCCCCCTGGGCCTCGCCGTGGGGGGCGCGGGCTTCATCCTGGGGCTGATGCCGGTGGCGGCCACCGGCCTTTCCATCCTCCTGTACCCGGTGTGCATCCTTCTCTTTGCCGCCATCCTGGTCCTCAGCTTCACCGGCAAGGCCCGCCGGGCCTGGGATGAGTACCGGCAGGGCCGGTAGGCCGGCGGCCAAGTCCGTGAGAAGCGTTTCATGAATCGTTAGACTGTGCGCCGCTCTTTGGCTCCGCTTCGCTGCGCAGGGTTCGTTCCTGATTTCAGATTCAGAAGGCGCTTTTGTGGGTTGAGTCCCGGCGCTTCTGTCCGACCAAGCTGCGCGGCGCAGTCGCTTTCGCTTCTGCGTCCGTGACTAACGTCAGCGCGCAGCAAGGTTCGTTCCTACTTTTTGATTCCAGGCCGCGGCCGATGGGCAGGGCGGATTTTTGGGAGGTCACCATATGACAGCAATCAGAACCGAGCATCTCACCCACACCTATTCCCAGGGAACCCCCTTTGAGAAGGTGGCGGTGGAGGATGTTTCCATTTCCATCGAGGAAGGGGAATATGTGGGGGTCATCGGCCACACCGGCAGCGGCAAGTCCACCCTCATCCAGCATTTCAACGGGCTGCTGGCCCCCACCTCCGGCAAGGTGTATATCGGGGAGGAGGACCTGTGGGCGGATAAATCCAGGCTCCGCTCCTTCCGCTTCCAGGTGGGGCTGGTGTTCCAGTACCCGGAGTACCAGCTCTTCGGGGAAACGGTGTACAAGGACATCGCCTTCGGCCCCACCAACATGGGCCTTTCCCCCGAGGAGATCGACGCCCGGGTGCGCCAGGCGGCCCGGTTCGTGGGCCTTTCCGAGGACAAGCTCCAGAAGAGCCCCTTTGAGCTTTCCGGCGGCCAGAAGCGCCGGGTGGCCATCGCCGGGGTGCTGGCCATGGACCCCAAGGTGCTGATCCTGGACGAGCCCACGGCGGGGCTGGACCCCCGGGGCCGGGATAAGATCCTGGGGGAGATCCGGGAATACCACCAGGAGAAGAAGAACACCATCCTCCTGGTTTCCCACAGCATGGAGGACATCGCCAAAAATGCCACCATGGCCATGGTGATGAACCAATCCCGGCTCTTCTGCTACGATACGGTGGAGAACGTCTTCGGCAGGGCCGCCGAGCTCCAGGGGATGGGGCTGACGGTGCCCCAGGTTTCCCAGGTGTTCCTGGACCTGCGGCGGGACGGCCTGGAGGTGGACCCCCGGGTCTACACCGTGGAGGCGGCCCGGGACCAGATTCTCAGAAAAGCGGCGGAAAGGGGGCTGGTGAAATGATCAAGGACATCACCATCGGCCAGTACTTCCCCGGCAGATCCCCCATCCACCGGCTGGACCCCCGGGTGAAGATCCTCCTGACCCTGGGGTACATCATCATCCTCTTCGTGGCCCGCAACGCCTGGGGCCTGGCCCTGGGGGTGGTGTTCGGCTTCGGCGCGTATCTCATCAGCCGCATCCCCCTTTCCATGATCCTCAAGAGCCTCCGGCCGGTGGTGCCCATCATCATCTTCACCGCCGTGCTGAATATGCTCTTTGTGGACGGGGAACCTGTCTTTGAGTGGTGGATCATCCAGGTCACCCGGGAGGGCATCTCCACCGCCGTCTTTATGGCGGTGCGGA
The DNA here is from genome assembly GCA_904420255.1 of uncultured Angelakisella sp. Taxonomy (GTDB): domain Bacteria; phylum Bacillota; class Clostridia; order Oscillospirales; family Ruminococcaceae; genus Angelakisella. The sequence goes on from CAJFUT010000222.1 coordinate 4,902, forward strand.
TCATCTGCCTCATCGCCGGCACCTCCCTGCTGACCTACACCACCTCCCCCATCGCCCTCACCGACGGCATCGAGCGGCTCCTTTCCCCCGCGAAAAAGCTCCATTTCCCCGTCCATGAGCTGGCCATGATGATGACCATTGCCCTGCGGTTCATCCCCACCCTCATCGAGGAAACCGACAAGATCATCTCGGCCCAGAAGGCCCGTGGCGCCGACCTGGAATCCGGCGGACTGATGCAACGGGCCCGTGCCCTCATCCCCATCCTCATCCCCCTCTTTGTGTCCTCCTTCCGCCGGGCCGACGAGCTGGCCCTGGCCATGGAGTGCCGCTGCTACCGGGGCGGGGAGGGGCGCACCCGGATGAAGCAGCTCCACATGGGGGCGGGGGACGCGGCGGCCTCGGCGGTGGTGATCCTCTGCCTGGCCGGGGTCATCGCCATGAACATCCTGCTTTAGCGGCCCCGGGCCCCGGGAAGGGAGGAAACCTTCATGCGGAACATCAGAATGACCCTGGCCTTCCGGGGGACCGCCTACCACGGCTGGCAGGTGCAGAAAAACGCCCGTTCGGTCTGCGCCGTTTTCCAGGACGCCCTGGAGGAGGTGCTGGGGAAGCGGTACGACGTCAAGGGCTGCTCCCGCACCGACGCCGGGGTCCATGCCCGGGGGTTTGTCCTCTCGGTGCTCTGCCCCGGGGAGGAGGCCCCCGCCATTCCCTGCGGGGCCCTTGTGAAGGCCATGAACAACGCCCTGCCCAGGGATATGGCGGTGCTGGACTGCGCCGACGCCCCCTGGGAGTTCCACCCCCGGTACGACTGCGTGGGGAAGCGGTACTGCTATGAAATCTGGGACGGCCCGGTGAAAAACCCCTTCCTGGAGGACCTGGCCTACCACTGCCGCCGCCCCCTGGACACGGCCCTGGCCGATGCGGCGGCCAAGGCCTTTTTGGGTACCTGGGATTTCACCTCCCTCTGCGCCGCCGGTGGCGGGGTGGAGGACCGGGTCCGCACCATCTATTCCGCCGGGGCCCAGCGCCGGGGGGAGCTGCTGGTCCTTTCGGTGACGGGGGACGGCTTCCTCTACAACATGGTGCGGATCCTGGCGGGGACGGTGCTGGAGGTCTGCGCCGGGAGGCTTTCCCCCGGGGAAATCCCGGGGATCCTCCGGGCCCGGGACCGGAGCCTGGCGGGGCCCACCCTGCCCCCCCACGGCCTTTACCTGGACCGGGTGTTTTACCCGGGG
>CAJFUT010000223.1 GCA_904420255.1 uncultured Angelakisella sp.
CCCTGGACTGGACCGGCAAGCCCTGGGACGCCTCCTCCGGCGTCAAGGGGGCCCATCCCAACAGCCGCTTCACCGCCCCCAGCAAGAACTGCCCCTGCCTGAGCCCGGAATTTGATAACCCGAACGGGGTGCCCATCTCCGCCATCATCTTCGGCGGCCGCCGGGCCAAAACCGCCCCCCTGGTCTACCAGGCCCGGGATTGGGAGCACGGGGTCTTCATTGGCGCCTCCATGGCCTCGGAAACCACCGCCGCCGCCGCCGGCGCCGTGGGCGTGGTCCGCCGGGACCCCATGGCCATGCTCCCCTTCTGCGGCTACCACATGGGGGACTACTTCGGCCACTGGCTGGAAATGGGCTGCCGCCTGGGGGACAAAGCCCCCAAGATCTTCAACGTCAACTGGTTCCGCACCGATGACGAGGGCCATTTCCTCTGGCCCGGCTTCGGGGACAATATGCGGGTGGTCATGTGGATCCTGGGCCGCTGCGACGGCAAGCTGGACGCCCGGGAAACCCCCATCGGCTACGAGCCCTACGCCGGGGACATCGACCTCACCGGCCTGGATATGACCGAGGCCGATGTGGAAAACCTGCTGACGGTGGATAAGGGCCTCTGGCAGGAGGAGGCCGCCGGCATCCGGGAATTCTTCCAGAAATTCGGCGACCGGCTCCCCAAGGAGCTGGAAAAGCAGCTGGAAACCCTGGAAAACAACGTCAAATAGCCTGAACGTGCCTCCGGGCCGCCCTTTTGGGGCGGCCCTTTTGCTGTGAAAAAGCGTGGCAAAACGACCGTCAGGACATCCCGTGGGCAAAACCTCATGGGCGGCGCTTCTGCCTCCTTCCGCGGCGGGCCGCCCGCCCATGCGGCTTTTCTGGGAAATCCTTCCTCCGGGCATAGACCGGCGGCTTCGGGCCACAATATCCGTGGTGGGCAAAGGAACTCTGTTCCCCTGCCCGCCGACGCTGTCAAGCCACCCAACTGCAAGGAGGAATTTCACATGGGCTGCGATTGCACCAACGCCAACAAGGCGATCGAATGCACCGTCACCAACTGCAAAAACCACTGCGCCACCGCCAATTACTGCTCTCTGGACAAGGTGGTCATCGGCACCCACGAGGCCAACCCCACCATGGACCAGTGCACCGACTGCAAGTCTTTCCAGATGAAGTAGCGCAAACCGCAAAAAGCCTCCCCAATCGGGGAGGCTTTTTTCCTGTCCTTCCGGCGGTTATAGGGTCCAGACCTCCTGGTTGGTGGAGGAAACCGCCGTGGCGCCGCTCTGGAGGGCCAGCACGATGTCCTCCTTGTCGCTGATGAGGCCGCCGGCGATGATGGGAAGGCGGCAGAAGGCGGTGAGCTTCCGGAGCACCTTGGGCATGGTGGCGGGCAGCACCTCGATCATATCCGCCCGCTCGGTTTCGGCGTATTTCCGGAAATTGGCCAGGGCGAGGGAGTCGATGAGGAAAAACCGCTGGATGGCCAGCAGCCCCTGCTCCTTGGCCGCCTTGACGATGGGGGGCTTGGTGCTGATGATGCCGTCCGCCCGGGTGTTCTCCCGGAGGAAGGTCACCGCCACCTCCTTGCTGGAAAGGCCGTCGATGAGGTCGATGTGGACCATGGCCAGCTTTCCGGCGGATTTGATCCGCTCCACCAGCCGGGCCACGCTGCACACGTTGCCGTAGAGGAGGAAGATGATGCGGCAGTCGGTACCCAGGGCCTTCTCCAGGCCGGCGTCATCCTTCACCGCCGGGATGATGGGATTTTCCTCCAGGATGGCAGCCAGATTTTCCACAGGGCGACACTCCTTTGCTTTTGGGTTATTTGATCCTCCCGCTATGGTAGCAGGATTCCCCCGGGATGTCAACCGGCGGGGGCCGTCAGCCGTTGCCGGTGGGGATGTAGGGCCGGATGGCCAGGGCCACATTGGGGATGGGCATGGTCTGGAGCCAGATCTTCCCCGGGCCGGTGAGGAGGGTGTTGAAGATCCCCTCCCCGCCCAGGAGCTTATTTTTGAGGCCCGCCACCTGCTGGATACTCATGGATACGGTAGGCTCGAAGCCGGCCACGTTGCCGGTGTCCACCACCATCTGCTGGCCCGGCTGCAGGTCATACTCCACCAGCTCGCCGTCGATCTCCACAAAGGCGGTGCCGCTGCCCGAGAGGCGCTGCATGATGAAGCCTTCCCCGCCGAAGAAGCCGGCCCCCAGCTTCTGGTTGAAGTGGATGGAAAGCTGCACCCCCGCCTCGGCGGCCAGGAAGGCGTTTTTCTGGAGGATCATCTCCCGCCCCGGGGCGATGGTGAGGGGCAGGATCCGGCCCGGGAAGCTGGAGCCGAAGGCGATCATCCCGTCCCCCCGGGCGGTGTAGATATTCTGGAACATACTCTCCCCGGAGAAGGCCTTGGAGAACATCTTCCCCAGCCCGCCCCCCTGGGTTTCCATCTCCAGATTGGGGCTCATCCAGACCATGGAGCCCTTTTCGGTGATCATCCGCTCCCCGCTGGAAAGCTGGCAGACCACCACCGGGAAGGCCCCTCCCTTGATCTCATACTGCATAACGACACCTCCGTTTATCTCTCAAGATACCGTCCCCTTGGGGACGCTTCCATCTTAGCCCGAAGGGGCCGGGTGTGTCAAGCCGTCCGGGGGCACGGCAGCAGTTTATGAAAAATTTTTTGTGATTGACGCAGCGTTTGCCGGGGAACGGCGCCCCCCGTCCCGCCGCCCTGCCCCGCAGCCGCCACAACGGGGCGCCGGACGGGAAAACGGGCAATTTTGCCCGTCTGTTCTGCAAAATGAAAAGGAAACCAGTAGAAGTTGAGCCTCAAACATGATACCATGGGATGTAGGGCGGCGCGATAAATCGGTACCCCCAAAATGGAGGCTTTTATGAAAAAAGATGAGAAAGAAAGATGTTCATGGGCAACTACGGATTCCTATAAGGAATACCACGACAAGGAATGGGGGAAGCCGGTTCATGATGATGGGAAATTATTTGAGATGCTGATTCTTGAAGGCATGCAGGCCGGGCTGTCGTGGCTGACAATATTAAATAAGCGGATGGCTTTCAGGGAAGCCTTTGACCAGTTTGATTACCAAAAAATAGCACTTTACGATGAAGCCAAAATTGATGAGCTGATGCAGAATGCCAGGATCATTCGCAACCGGCTGAAAATCAAGTCGGCAATCGTGAATGCACAGCAATTTATCAAAATACAAAAAGAATATGGCAGCTTTGATCAGTTCATCTGGTCTTACGTTGATCATCAGCCTATCCATCATCATTTCAGTTCAGAAGCTGAAATTCCCGCAGCAACGCCGCTTTCGGACAAAATCAGCAAGGATTTGAAAAAACGCGGTTTTAAATTTGTGGGCAGTACAATTGTATATGCTTATATGCAGGCAATTGGAATTGTAAATGACCATGTAAAAACCTGCTACCTATATGTTTCCGATTAAATCCCGCCTCCTTATGGATCGGGGAGGCAGCAAAGCCGGCCGGGGCGCCAAGGGGGCATCCCTTTGAAAGGGGGTGCCCCTTTTCCCTGCCGGGATCCCGGCGCCCTCCTCCAAATTTCCCGGGCGGGCTGTTCATTTTGCGGCAGATATGATACAATAAAGCATATTGCATCCCCAGGACAGCGGCAAAGGAGGGATACCGTGCCGGCTCCACAGAAAATCGATCTTTCCAGGGCCAGGGAGTTGCTGAAAAAGCTCCGGCGGGGCCTGCGCCGCCACAATGCCCGCCGCCCCCGGTTCTTCACCCCCGCCTTCCGGGCCATGTATATCCTCACCGCCGTCAGCGCCGCCCTCACCTGGGTGAGCTGGCAGCTGATCCACTACCTCCCCCAGGCCGCCAAAATGGACCTGGTGGCGGAAACCGGGGTGGACCCGGACTCCATGACGGTGCTGGTGTCCCAGGACGCCTACGCCATCTTCGCCGGCCTCTGCGCCCTGACCCTGCTCTGCGTCCTCATCTGGCTCTTTGTCTGGATCCGCAAGCTGTAAACCACCTTTCGAAAGGTTCTGATGCCATGAAGAAAACCGCCATCGTCACCGGGGCTTCCCGGGGCATCGGCGCCGCCACCGCCGCCCTCCTGGCCCGCTCCGGCTGGCGGGTGGCCCTGGGGTGCTTCCGGCACCCGGGACCGGCCCGGGACCTCTGCGGCGCCCTGGCGGCGGAGGGCCTGGAGGCCTTCCCCTTCCAGGGGGACGTTTCCTCACTAAAGGAGGCGGAGGGGCTGGCCCGGGCGGTGCTGGACCGCTGGGGGCGCATCGACCTTCTGGTGAACAACGCCGGCATCGCCCAGCAGAAGCTTTTCACCGACATCACCGAGGAGGAATGGGACCGGATGTTCGCGGTGAATGTCAAAAGCCTCTACGCCTGCTGCCGGGCGGTGGTCCCCCACATGGTCCGGGAGCACCGGGGCAGCATCGTCAACATCGCCTCCATCTGGGGGGAGGTGGGGGCCTCCTGCGAGGTCCACTACTCCGCCAGCAAGGCGGCGGTCATCGGCTTCACCAAGGCCCTGGCCAAGGAGCTGGGCCCCTCGGGGGTCCGGGTCAACTGCGTTTCCCCGGGGGTCATCGCCACCGACATGAACGCCGCCCTCCCCCCCGAAACCATGGCGGCCCTCCGGGAGGAAACCCCCCTGGGGACCATCGGCTCCCCCGAGGAGGTGGCCCGGGCGGTGGCGTGGCTGGCTGGGGAGGAAGCCTCCTTCGTCACCGGCCAGGTGCTGGGGGTCAACGGGGGCTTTGTCATCTGAGAAGGGAAAGGCCCGCCCCGGCGGGCTTTTCATAAAAAAGCAAACCGCATCTTGAAAAAATGGAGGAGAAAAACCATGCGCGCTGTTGTTACCGTCATCGGCAAGGACATGGTGGGCATCCTGGCAAAGGTGTCCGCCGCCTGCGCCCAGGCCAACGCCAACGTCATCGAGGTCACCCAGTCGGTGCTCCAGGATCTGTTCGCCATGATCATGCTGGTGGACATCCAGAACCTGAACCTGCCCTTCGACCAGTTCGCCGCCTCGGTGGACCGCATCGGGGAGGAGATGAACCTTTCCACCCATGTGATGCATGAGGACATCTTCAATTCCATGCACCATATTTAAGGGTCAGGAGGAACCAAGCTATGCTGGATACCAAGGACATTCTGGAAACCATCAGCATGATCGAGGACGACTGCCTGGACGTGCGGACCACCACCATGGGCATCTCCCTGCTGGACTGCGCCACCGACGACATGGGCCGCACCTGCCAGCGGGTCTACGACAAAATCTGCCGCCTGGCCAAGGACCTGGTGAAGACCGGGGAGGACATCGAGCGGCAGTACGGCATCCCCATCATCAACAAGCGCATCGCCGTCACCCCCATCGCCATGATCGCAGGGCCCAGCGGCGGGGACCCGGTGGAGCTGGCAAAAACCCTCCAGCGGGCCGCCGACACCCTGGGGGTCAACTTCATCGGGGGATATTCCGCCCTGGTGCAGAAGGGTTTTTCCCCCGGGGACATGGCCCTCATCCGCTCCATCCCCGAGGCCCTGGCGGTGACTGAGAACATCTGCGCCTCGGTGAACGTGGGCTCCACCAAGGCGGGCATCAATATGGACGCCGTGGCCCTCATGGGGGAGATGGTCACCGAAACCGCCCGGCGCACCGCCGACCGGGACTGCATCGGCGCCGCCAAGCTGGTGGTCCTCTGCAACGCCCCGGAGGATAACCCCTTTATGGCGGGGGCCTTCCACGGCCCGGGCGAGCCGGACTGCGAAATCAACGTGGGGGTTTCCGGCCCGGGGGTGGTGCGGTCGGTGCTTTCCAAAAATCCCGACGCCTCCATCAGCGAGGTGGCGGACATCATCAAGCGCACCGCCTTCAAAATCACCCGGATGGGGCAGCTGGTGGGCACCGAGGCCAGCCGCCGCCTGGGGGTGCCCTTCGGCATCGTGGACCTGAGCCTGGCCCCCACCCCCGCCATCGGGGACAGCGTGGCCCGGATCCTGGAGGAGATGGGCCTGGAGAGCTGCGGCGGCTGCGGCACCACCGCCTGCCTGGCCCTCCTCAACGACGCGGTGAAGAAGGGGGGCGTCATGGCCTCCTCCCGGGTGGGCGGCCTTTCCGGCGCCTTTATCCCCGTTTCCGAGGACGAGGGGATGATCGCCGCCGCGGTGCGGGGCTCCCTCTCTATCGAGAAGCTGGAGGCCATGACGGCGGTGTGCAGCGTGGGGCTGGACATGATCGTCCTCCCCGGAGACACCACCTCCGAGGTCATCGCCGCCCTCATCGCCGACGAGGCCGCCATCGGCATGGTGAACTCCAAGACCACCGCCGTCCGGGTCATCCCCGCCATCGGCAAGAAGGAGGGGGAGATGCTGGAATTCGGTGGGCTGCTGGGCAGCGGCCCCGTCATGCCCATCAGCCGCTGCTCCCCCGCCAAGTTCATCCGCCGGGGCGGGCAGATCCCCGCACCCATGCAGAGCCTCAAAAATTAGCGGGCCGAAGGCCCGCAACCTCTTTTTTGCATCGCTGCGCAGATGGAAGACTTTCGGGTTGCTGCTGCGCGGGGCTACTGATTTCTGCAACGTCACGCTTCATTCTAATTTTTGTTCCGCTCGAAGCGCCGGTTCACAGATGCTACTTTCTGAATTGCCAGAAAGTAGCCAAAGAGCAACCAAGGGGCAAGCCCCTTGGAACCCCGCCGGGGCGAAAGGAAGCGGAGGGGGGCTCCGGCTTGGCCCGCCATTGGTTTCATGGCCGGTTC
>CAJFUT010000224.1 GCA_904420255.1 uncultured Angelakisella sp.
GCAAGGGCTCACCAGAGCAGAGCATACCTGCTGCCCAGCGAATTTTACGGGTTCAAAAAAGATTGTTCGTTTCTTTTTTGCTTACTTTTTTCTTTTCGCAAAGAAAAAAGTAAGTCAGTCGTCCCAGTCGTCAAATTTCTTCTTTCTGCTCTTGGAGGAGCCACCGCGGTTGCCGATCACCACAACCGCCACGCAGACGACGATCACCACCACCAGCACGCCGATGAGCACCGGCACCAAGGGGAAGCCGCCGCTTTCCTCCTCCACCTCGGTATCGGCGGGCTCGCTCTCCGGCTCGCTGGGCTCCGCCTCGCTGCTGGAGGTGGAGGGCGCCGGGCTCACTTCTTCAGAGGAGGATTCGCTGGAGGCCTCGCTGCTTTCGCTGGAGGCGGAAGAGCTGCTGGACGGGGGCGCCACCGAGGAGCTGCTGGCGGGAGGGGTGCTGCTGGAGGAAGCCGGCGCCTGGCTGCTGCTGGCGGGGGGAACGCTGGAAGAGGAGCCTGAGGAGCTGGCGGAGCCGGAACCGCTGCCGGAAATCAACTGCCGGTCGCTGATGACATAGCTGCCCAGGGTGGCTGTTTCAATGACATAGGCCCCGGTGCTGGTGTCATAGCTGCCGCCCAGGCGGTAAAGCTCCCCATCCTCATCAATGCCGTAGATGAATTCCTCCGGCTCCATATAGATGCCCAGGTCCCCTTCGATATCAAAGGTGGGCCAGGCGGGCCAGGTGATAAACCGGAGGTCCGCCCGGGGGTATTCCTCGGCTATCTCTTCCACCTCGTTTTGATTGAAGCCCAGGTAGAGGGGGCTCTGGTCCACAATTTTGGTGACAAAGTAGGCGATATCGTAGCCTCTGTCGTCGTCGAATTCCGCGGTGAAGGTGCCGTAATCGTCCCCATCCTCGGTGACAAACTTCACCTCATTGCTCTGGTAGTCCCAGGGGAGGGTGAATTCCCGGTCCCCCAGGTACTCCATATTGCTCTTTTCATAGGGGGCCAGGGTCAGGTCCCCTTCTTCGATCTCGCATTCATAGTTGCGGCGGGCATCGGTGTCCCGGATGCGGAGGGTGCCGTAAATCTCCTTTTCGCTGCTGACGGCGATGTCGTCCCGGATGATGATGGTGACATAGTCGTCCCCGTCGTCAAAATAGACCCGTTCGATATAATCTTTGCCTTTTTTCCACCGGGGGGTGACGCCGGAAAAATATTCCTTGTCCAGCTCGCAGTCCAGGGGGACCCAGTTCCCATCGTCGTCCTCCCAGTAGAAATCCTCGGTATAGATTCGCACCACGCTGCCGGGATAGACAACATCAGGATCCGGGTATGCCGTGGGCATATCTTCCGCAAAGGCCGTAACCCCAAGGCCCAGGAACATGGCCATCACCAAGGCCAGGGAGAGAAGCTTTTTCATGGGTTGTTACCTCCATTTGATGTTGGCAGATGCTCTTATTTCAGAAGTAGGGAAAAAAGCCCATTTTGCTGCACTTCTTCCATATTTATTCTCATTATACTGAAAAAAACCGCAAATGGCAACAGGTACTAGGGTTGGAAAATATAGTAATTTGCCCAAAACCCATTGCCGCCGTCCGGGCCTCCGGCATAGAATGGGGCAGGCCAGGGGTGGGCCCCGCCCCCCAGAGCCCAGAAAGGAGTAAAACCTATGCCCAATTCCGCTACGCTGATCTTTCAGCTTTATTCCGGGCGGGAGGCGCTGCCCGTGGAAGGAGCGGTGGTGACGGTGACCAGCCCCGATACCGGGCGGGTCATGACCCTCATCAGCAACAGCTCCGGCAGGACTCCCCCCATCCGGGTCTACGCCCCTCCCAAGGAGGAGAGCCTGGACCCCAATTTCCAAGGGCTGCCCTACAGCCTGTATAACGCCCGGGTCCAGGCCCAGGGCTACACCCCCTCGGTGATCCGGGGCATCCAGATGTTCGACGATGAGGAATCGGTGGTTTCCCTGGAGATGAACCCCCAGCCCATCGGCCGGGACCGCATCGAGCAGGACGAATACGACATCCCGGAAAACGGCCTCCTCCTCACCAATGACCGCCAGCCCGAGGGGCCTTCCCAGGACACCCCATCCGGCCGGGTCCTCACCGAGGTCTACATCCCCCGGTATATCACCGTCCACCTGGGGGCCCCCAGCGCCTCCGCCCAGAACGTCACGGTGGACTTCGCCTACTATATCAAAAATGTGGCCAGCAGCGAAATCTACCCCACCTGGCCGGAAAATGCCATCCGGGCCAACATCTACGCCCAGATTTCCTTCGCCCTCAACCGCATCTTCACCGAATGGTACCCCAGCCGGGGCTATGACTTCAACATCACCAACAACACCGGCTACGACCAGTACTATGTCCCCGGGCGGAACATCTTCTCCAACATCAGCCGCATCGTGGACGAAATCTTCACCACCTATGTCCGCAGGCCCGGCGCCCTGAACCCCTATTTCACCGAATACTGCAACGGCACCACCGTCACCTGCGGCGGCCTCTCCCAGTGGGGCACCGTTTCCCTGGCGGAAAACGGCTACACCCCCCTGGGCATCCTCCGGTACTATTACGGCAACGTGGAGCTGGCCCAGGCCACCGATGTGCGGAACATCCAAAGCTCCTACCCCGGCTATGTCCTCCAGACGGGCAGCACCGGCGCGGCGGTGAGCACCATCCAGCGGCAGCTGAACCGCATCCGCCGCAACTATCCCGCCATCCCCGCCATCTCCCCGGTGGACGGGGTCTTCGGCTCCGAAACCCGGGCGGCGGTCCAGGCCTTCCAGCGGATTTTCAACCTCACCCCCGACGGCATTGTGGGCCGGGCCACCTGGAACCGCATCTCCAACATCTATGTGGCGGTGACCCGCCTGGCGGAGCTGGGCGGGGAAAGCGAGCCCCTCCCCTCCGACCGGCCCGGCGGCGTCCTGCGCCAGGGGGACCGGGGGGAATATGTCCAGCTGGCCCAGTACTTCCTCCGGGTCATCTCCAACTATTATTACGCCGTCCGCCCCATCAACATCGACGGCATCTTCGGCCCCGCCACCAAAAACGCGGTGACCGATTTCCAGAAGCACTTCGGCCTTTCCGCCGACGGCATCATCGGGCCGGCCACCTGGAGCAGCCTTTACAACGTCTTCATGGGCATCGCCGACACCAGCGGCCTGGTGGTGCCCTACCCCGGCTACCTCCTCCGGGAGGGGAGCCGGGGGGACAATGTGCGGCTGATGCAGGAATACCTGCGCACCATCAGCCAGCGGTACCCCATTCCCACCATCGTGCCGGACGGCATCTTCGGCCCCGCCACCAAAAACGCCGTCACCGCCTTCCAGCGCACCTTCGGCCTGGTGCCGGACGGCATCATCGGCAAAAACACCTGGGACCGCATTGTGGCGGTGCGGCTGCTGATGTAGCTCCCAGCGCAAAAGCACCCCTCCCCGGCGGGGAGGGGTGCTTTTGACGAAAGGGTTACCGTTCTTCCCGGAAGTAGGCAAGGCCCAGGGCCCGGGGGGCCTGGTTCTCCGCCCGCTTCCCCCGGGTGATGAACACCAGCACCAGGATGGTGGCGGCGTAGGGGATCATGTCCAGGAACTGGGAAACAATGGTGATCTTGTGGCCGAAGAGGGTCAGGTCCATATTCTGGATGACAAAGGACAGGCCCCGGAGCGCCCCGAAGAAATAGGCGCCGAAGATGGCCTTGAGGGGGTTCCAGGTGGCGAAGATCACCAGGGCCACGGCGATCCAGCCGATGCCGGCGGTGATCTCGTCCTGCCACCGGGGGACGAATACCAGGGTCAGGTAGGCGCCCCCCACCCCGCAGCAGAAGCCCCCCAGGAGGATATGGACGTACTTATAGAGGGTGACGTTGACCCCCGAGGCGTCGGCGGCGCCGGGGTTCTCCCCCACCGCCCGCATATTCAGCCCCATGGTGGTGCGGTTCATATAAAAATACAGCAGGATGGCCAGCACCAGGCCCGCGGTGGCGTAGGGGCTCTGGTGGAACAGCATCTTCCCCACCACCGGGATGTCGGAAAGGACCGGGATCTCCTTGGGCCCCAGGGCGGCGAAGATGCCGTCGGGGAGGCTCTGGCCCACCAGGTCCTTCCCCAGGAAGGAGGAAAGGCCGGTGCCGAAGGTGGTGAGGACCAGGCCGGTGACATTCTGGTTCCCCTGGAGGGTGACGGTGATGAAGGCGTAGATGAGGGCTCCCCCCGCTCCCGCCAGCCCTGCCGCCAGGATGGCGAGGATGGGATTTCCGGTGGCAAGGCCGGCCATAAAGCCGCACACCGCCCCCAGGAGCATCATCCCCTCCACCCCCAGGTTCAGGTGTCCCACCTTCTCGCAGAGGATCCCCCCCAGGGTCCCGAAGAGGATGGGGGTGCCCATCTGGGCGGCGGTCTGCAGATAGAGTTCCAGGGCTTCCATCAGGCCACCTCCTTCTTTTCACCGCGGCTGATCTGGATTCGATACTGGATAAAGAATTCGCTGGCCAGGACGAAGAACAGCACCACCCCCTGGATGACGGCGGCCACCGAGGAGGGGATCTGCATGGAGGTCTGGAGGTAGGAGCCCCCCTGGAGGAGGATGGCGAAGAAGAAGCACACCCCCACAATGGCGGGCGGGTTCAGCCGGGCCAGCCAGGCGGTGATGATGGCGGTAAAGCCCATGCCGCCGGAGAGGACGTCGGAAAGGGAACGCTCCACGGCGGAGGCCTGCATCATCCCCGCCAGGCCGCAGAGGCCGCCGGAGAGGAGCACCGCGATGAGCATGGTGCGGACGGTGTTCATCCCGGCGTAGCGGGCGGTGGCCTCGCTCTCCCCCAGCACGGCGATCTCATATCCCAGCTTGGAGCGGCTGAACAGGATCCACACCAGCACCACCGCCGCCAGGGTGATGATCCACCCGGCATGGACCCCGAACACCTTGGGCAGGACGGCGGCGTCGGCGAACTTGGGCATCTTGGGGAAGCCGGAGGCCTTGGGGTCCTTCCAGGGGCCGTACTGAAGGTAGGTGACCCACTTGATGGCGATGTAGTTGAGCATCAGGGTCACCAGGGTTTCGCTGGCGCCGAATTTCGCCTTGAGGAGGGCGGGGATCAGGGCCCACAGCCCCCCCAGGAGCATCCCCGCCAGCATCATGGCGGGCAGCATGGCCCACATTGGCAGCTCCGGCGCCTGGAAGGCCACCAGGGCGGCGCCGAAGGCTCCCAGGTAAAACTGCCCCTCCCCGCCGATGTTCCAGAACTTCATCTTGAAGGCCACCGCCACCCCCAGGGAAAGGGTGATGAGGGGGATGGCCTTATGGATGGTTTCCTGGAAGCGGTAGGCGGTCATGGTGGAGCCCTCGATCATTTTATAATAGACCACAAAGGGGTTATAGCCCGCCAGGGCCATGACAAGCCCGGTGGCCGCCAGGGCCGCCAGCACCGCGAAGACGCGGTAGGCGGTCTGGCGCCGGCGGCTCACCGCCGCTTTTTTTACAATCTGAACGGTCATACCGCGGCCTCCTCTCCGGGGCGGTGCCCCAGCATCAGCATCCCGATCTCCTCCTTGGAGGCGGTTTTGGCGTCCACAATATCCATCACCGCGCCGGCGTGGATCACCATGATCCGGTCGCAGAGGGCCAGGAGGACGTCCAGGTCCTCCCCGATGAAGAGGATGGCCACCCCCTGCTCCTTCTGGGCGTTGAGGGTGTCGTAGATATTGTAGGAGGCGCCGATGTCCAGGCCCCGGACCGGGTAGGCGGTGATGAGAAGCTGGGGGTGCAGCTCGATCTCCCGCCCCAGCAGCACCTTCTGGATGTTGCCGCCGCTCAGGTCCTTGACGGTGTGCCATTTGCCCGGGGTGCTGATGTCAAACTCCCGGATGATCTTGTCCGCAAGCCGGGCCCCCGCCTTCCGGTCCACAAAGGGGCCGGGGTTGTTCCGGTAGCTTTTGAGGAGGACGTTGTCCACAATGCTCATCCCCGCCACCAGGCCCATCCCCAGGCGGTCCTCCGGGATGAAGCTCATGCTCACCCCTTTTTTGATGATCTCCCGGGGGGAAAGCCCCAGGATCATTTCGCCATTGTATTCCACCGTACCGCCGGTGGCCTTGTCCAGCCCGGCGATGATCTCGCACAGCTCCTTCTGGCCGCTGCCGGCGATGCCCGCCACCCCCAGGATCTCCCCCCGGTGGAGGTGGAAGCTGACATGGTTCAGGCGGTGGACCCCGTCCCGGTCGGCGGCGGTGAGGTCCTTGACCCGGAGCAGGGTCTCCCGCTTCCCCTCATAGGAGGCCCGGTGGATCTCCAGGGACATGGGGCGGCCCACCATCAGCTCGGTAAGCTCCCGGGGGCTGGTGGCGGCGGTATCCAGGGTGGCGACGCTCTCCCCCCGGCGCAGCACTGTCACCCGGTCGCTGATCTCCATCACCTCGTTCAGCTTGTGGGTGATGATGATGATGGCGCAGCCCTCGGCCCGCATATTCCGCAGGATGCCGAAGAGGGTGGCGGTTTCCTGGGGGGTGAGGACGGCGGTGGGCTCGTCCAGGATGAGGATATCCGCCCCCCGGTAGAGCATCTTGAGGATCTCCACCGTCTGCTTCTCCCCCACCGACATATCGTAGACCTTCTTGTCGGGATTGACAATGAGGCCGTATTTTTTCCCGATCTGGTAGATCTGCTCGGTGAGCTCCCTGCCCCGGACGGCAAGGCCCTCCTTCCGCCCCAGGATGATGTTCTCCTTGGCGGTCATCACCTCCACCAGCTTGAAGTGCTGGTGGACCATCCCCACCCCGGCGGCGATGGCGTCCCCGGGGGAGGAAAAATGCCGCTCCCGCCCGCCGATGGTGATGGTGCCCGCCTCGGGGGCGTACAGCCCCGCCATGATGTTCACCAGGGTGGATTTCCCTGAGCCGTTTTCCCCCAGCAGGGCGTGGATTTCCCCTTTTTTCACCGAAAGGCTCACATTGCTGTTGGCCTTCACGGTGCCGAAGGTTTTGGTGATCCCCTCCAGCCGGATATATGCCTTATCCTCCATAACTCCTCCTCAAAGCCGCCGCCGGGCGGGAAATAGCGAAATGTTGCCGGCAGGAAAAGCTCTTGCCGGCAACACCGCTGGGTTCTTTCTTATAGGGTGGCTGCCGCGGGATCAGGCGGCAACATTGCCGATGACGCCCTCCACCAGCCACATCATGGATTCCATCTCGTCGTCGGTCATCTTGACGCCGTCGGCCACCACTTCGTTGCCCTCGTTGTCCTTCAGGGGGCCGGTGAAAACAAACAGCTCGCCGGACTCGATCTTGGCCTTGGCCTCCTCCACAGCCTCCGCGGTGCCCTCCACGCAGTTGTCGCTCAGGTCATCCAGGGAAACCATGCCGGTGGTGAGGCCGCCCCAGAACCGCTCGCCCTTGGGACGGGTGCCGTCGATGATGGACTGGACATCCCGGGTGTAGTAGGCGTCCCAGTGGAACAGGGGGGCGGTGAGATAGGCCTCAGGGGCGGCGGACAGGGTGGAAGCGTTGTAGCCGATGGCCAGGACGCCGGCCTCCTGGGCGGCGATCTGGGGGCCGGTGGTATCGCAGTGCTGGGCGATGAGGTCGCAGCCCTTGTTGATGAGCTGCTGGGCGGCGTTCTTCTCATCGGCGGGGGCGTACCACTGGTTGGTCCACAGCACCTCCACGGTGGCCTCGGGGTTCACCGAGCGGACGCCCAGGGTGAAGGCGTCGATGCCACGGACCACCTCAGGGATGGACACGCCGGCCACATAGCCGATCTTGCCGCTCTTGGTGTTCATGCCGGCCACGATGCCGGAAAGGTAGCGGGCCTCATAGGCGCGGCCCATATAGGTGGAGAGGTTGTCCTCGGTGAGGATGCCGGTGGCATGGCCGAAGTAGACCTCGGGATGGTCCTTGGCGACGATGTCCACCCACTCGCCATGGCCGAAGCTGGTGGCATAGATGACGTTGCAGCCCTGGTCAATCAGGTCCCGGACCGTCTTTTCGCAATCCGAGGTTTCGGGGACATTCTCCACCACCAGGGTCTGGCTCTCATCCAGGCCCAGGGCCTCCACCATGGCCTTCCGGCCCTGGTCATGGGCATAGGAATAGCCCTCGTCCCCCACGGGGCCCACATAGAGGAAGCCGATCTTCAGGTCTTCCTTGGGGATCCCGGCGGAAGCGGTTTCGGAGCCGGAAGCGGCCTCCGAGCCGGAAGCGGCCTCCGAGCCGGAAGCGGCCTGGGAGCTGGAGCTGGACCCGGTCCCGCCGCAGGCGGCAAGGGCCAGCACCATCATAGCTGCCATCAGCATCGCGAGCATTTTCTTCATCAAAGAGTACCTCCTACTTTTCTCTCTCGCCCCGGCGCAGCCGCGCCGGAGGCTTTCTATTCCAACACCGGAAAAACCGGCGCCGGCAACGGAATCATTCCTGGGGGCGGAAAACGATTTTCCCCTCCTCCATCCGGTCGATGATGGCCAGGGATTCCACCCGGACCCCTTTCTCCCGGACGATCCGCCCCCCCTCCTGGAAGCCCTTTTCCACCACGATGCCGCAGCCCGCAAGGGAGGCCCCCGCCTGGTCCACAATGTCCATCAGGCCCAGGAGGGCGTTCCCCTTGGCCAGGAAGTCGTCCACAATCAGCACCCGGTCATCGGGGGTCAGGAACCGCTTGGCCACCATGATCTGGTAGCTGCCGCCGTGGGTGAAGCTCTCCACCTGGCTGGTGTACACCTCGCCGTCGATGTTTTTGGTGCGGCTCTTTTTGGCGAACAGGGCCGGGCAATGAAAAAACTGCGCCGTAACACAGGCAATCCCGATCCCCGATGCTTCGATGGTAAGGATTTTGGTTACGCCGCAGCCTGAAAAAAGCCGGTAAAACTCTTTTCCGATTTCCTGGTACAGGGCAATGTCCATCTGATGGTTAAGAAAGCTGTCCACCTTGAGAATATTGCCTTCCTTTACATGGCCGTCCCTGAGAATCCGCTCCTCCAGCAGCTTCATGCAGACACCCCCCCAGAAAAGTAAAATCCTGACAAAGATCCAGAAAAATTTTCCGGCCCGGCCAGGAGAATATGTATATACGTTATCATATTCCCCCGGGAAAAGCAATGGACAATATCCCGGCTTCCGTTGTCAAAAAATGGGCTTTTTTGGCGGTAGTTCACAAGGAGCTCACAAGCCTTCTTTTCCCCCGGGCCGCTTCCAAGGAGGCGGAGCAGCCCGGGGAAAGAGGCTTCAAATCCCCGCAGCCGCCAGCCTCACCAGACGGCTGGTGCCCAGGCGGGAGGCTCCAAGGCCGATGAAGCGCGCCGCGTCCTCGAAGGAAGAAATCCCACCGGCCGCCTTGATCTTCACATGGGGCCCGATATGCTGGGCGAAAAGCTCCACGTCCTCAAAAGAAGCCCCGGCGGTGGAGAAGCCGGTGGAGGTTTTGATGTAATCCGCGCCGGCTTCTGTGACAATACGGCACATCTCCACTTTTTCTTCCCGGGTCAAAAGGCAGGCTTCCACAATCACCTTGAGGATTTTTTCTCCGCAGGCCTCCTTCAAAGCGCGGATCTCTTCCAATACCCCCTGGGCATTCCCGGCCTTCAGCCACCCAATATTGATCACCATGTCGATCTCCTGGGCGCCGGCAGCCAGGGCTTCCCGCGTTTCAAAAAGCTTGGCCTGGGTGGTGGAATAACCGTTGGGGAACCCCACCACAGTACAGACCGGCAGCCGTCCCCCCAGATACTCCGCCGCCTGCCCCACATAGCAGGGAGGGATGCACACCGAAGCGGTTCCCCATTTAACGGCCTCGTCACAAAGGGCCCGGATTTCCTCCCAGGCGGCTTCCGGCTTTAAAAGGGTGTGGTCCACCTTAGATAAAATCTCTCTTTGATCCATGCTGATTCCTCCTTTTGCCCACTCACCCTTCAGAAGGGGACTTTTCCTCATTATAGCATAACGCCGTCCTTGAAAGAATAGAATCCCCGCCATGTTCTCCACAAATCATCCCACAAGAACCGCGCCACCCCAAAGATAGGACAAAAAACTGTTCCGGAGCACCACCTATCTGTAAACCTTAGGCTGCGGCGGCATAAAAAGGCGCGTGCCAATGGATCCATGAAAAAATCCGGCCCAGCAATGCTGGACCGGATTTGTGGCTCCCCCTGTTGGGCTCGAACCAACGACCCTGCGGTTAACAGCCGCATGCTCTACCGACTGAGCTAAGGAGGAATATGAATGGATAGCGGCCCCAGCGGGAACCGCTATCCGTTGTGCCGGCGAAGACCTATTTTTCCAGGCAGCTTCCCGCCAAGTATCTTCGGCACTGGTGAGCTTAACTTCCGTGTTCGGGATGGGA
>CAJFUT010000225.1 GCA_904420255.1 uncultured Angelakisella sp.
GCAAATAATCATCGAAGCCCAGCTGCTCCTCCGGCTCCCCCTCCTCCTCCGAGAGGGCCAGCTCCCCGGCCGGGGCGGGGGCCGTTTCCTCCTCCGGCCCGTCGGGCTCCCCGCTTTCCACCGTCATGGTGCGGCCCACAATGGGCTCGCCGGGGAGCTTCACCGGCACCACCGGCGGCAGCTCCTTGTCCAGGGGGGTGCCGTCGGGGGCCCGCTTGCTCTTGAGGAACCGGACGATCCCCTCCGGCAGGCCGGACTGGCTGCCGGGGGCCTTTTCCTCCCGGGGCTGCCCGGGGGCCTCCCGCTCCGCCGGGGCGGGGGCGGGGGCCCGGCGCACCGGGCGGCCCTGGTCGTCCCGCTTGGTGCGCAGGAAGCGGACGATCCCCTCGGGGAGCTGTCCCTCCGGGGCCTCCACTTCCTCGTATTCCAGCTCCAGGCCCCCGGCGGCGGCCTCCTCCCGGCGGCGGCGCTCCGCCTCGAAGTAGTCCTTGTAGAAGGGGTAGCGGCGGCTGTACTGTTCCGCAAGCTGCCCCATGTCCGGGGTCAGCAGCCGCTCCATCAGGGCCATGTCCCACAGCTCCCCCCGGCAGTAGCCGTGGCCGCGCAGCACCCCCACGTCCCGGAACCCCGCCCGGCGGTAGGCGTGGAGGAGGTACCGCTGCCGGGCGGGCAGGCAGGCCATCAGCTTATAGTAGCCCAGGCGGGCGGCCTGCTGCTCCAGGAACCGCAGCAGCAGGTCGGTGAGCTCCGAGCCCTCCAGCTCCGGGGGCAGGCCCAGCTCCGCCGAGGCCACCCACTCGAAGGGGTACCCCTCCAGGACGCCGTAGCCCAGGGCGGCCCAGCAGACCACCTTTTCCTCCTGGGTCCCCACAAAGACGGGGTGGCGCCTGTCGTGGGCGGCCAGCCATTCCTGCCGGTATTCCACCGGGCGCTGGTCGATCTCCAGGGTGCCCTCCCCCCCGATCCGGCTGTTGCAGATGTCGTTGATGGCGGCGGCGTCCGCCATCCTGGCCCGGCGCATCATAATCTCCATTTCCCTGTTCCTTCCGCCCCTTCCCCGGCTCTCCGTCCCGCTTTGCCGGGGCGGCTGTGTGTTCAATCCCTGTGCCGCGTTTTTTGTCGAATCCTATTATACAGGATTCCGGGGCGTTTGGCACTGGAATTTTGTAACTTTTTCGAGAATTATTCCTTTTTCCCCAGGGATGTGCTATACTGATATCGTATTTTTTGCCTTTGTGGTTTCGGATCCCGGGGAGGTTGTTCTATGGAAAAGAGTGTGGAAAAAACACCTGTGCAGGGGGGCTCCCGCCCCAAAAACCGCCGTACCGCGGCCCTGGCCTTTGCCGCCGCCTGCCTCATCATCGCCGCCGCCGCGGCGGGGATGGCGGTCCACCGGCATGGCCAGGCGGAGGCCGCCGCCGAGGAGCGGCGCCTGGCGGTGGAGGCGGCCGCCATGGCCGACGCCCGGGAGGACGAGCTCTTCACCCAGCTTGCCGCCGAGGGGCTGGAAACCGCCAGCATAAACGCCTCGGATCTTTCCAAGACTTTCCACGCCAGGTGGGAGGAGCGCCAGGGGGAATCCTCCGGCAGCGGCTACACCTGGGTGAACCCCGCCACCGGGGAATTTGTGGCCTCGGCCTACGGGGACAGCGGCGCCAGCAACATCGCCTACTGGAAGAGCATCAACAGCGACGTGGTGGGCTGGCTGCGGCTCCCCGGCACCAACATCGACTGGCCCATCGTCCAGAACAAGCAGGACGTCAACTACTACACCCACCTGGGCTACGACAAGCAGTACAGCTACAACGGGGTCATCTGGACCAACCCCTCCACCAAAACCAGCGCCACCTCCTCCGGCCTTTCCAACAACACCGTCATCTACGGCCACAACTGGACCAACTACAGCGCCTCCCCCCGCATCGGCTACCCCGGGGACGTGATGTTCGCCCAGCTCACCGGCTACCACTGGCTGGCCATGGCCCAGAGCTACCCCTATTTCTACTATTCCACCGCCGAGGGCGGGGAATTTGTGGTGAAAATCTTCGCCTGCTTCTATACCGAGCTGGCCTTCAACTACATCCAGTCCGACGGGGACATGAGCTACATCATCAGCGAGGCCAAGCGGCGCAGCCGCCACACCTTCGATGTGGACGTCAATTCCTCGGACAAGATCGTCACCCTCTCCACCTGCACCCGGGCCTACGGCTCCACCAGCAACCAGCGGTTTGTGGTGATGGGCCGGCTCCTCCGCCCCGGGGAAACCATCGGCCCCGTCACCGTCACCTCCAACCCCAACCACAAGCAGCCCTCGGTCTGGTAGGCCGGGTGGGCCCGGCGGCCAAGTCCGTAAGAGAAGCGCCTGCATGGCGTCGGCGGGTGCCCCGCTCTCTTCTTACCTGGTTGGCCGGGCGGCCAAGTCCGTGAGAGAAGATTTCCTATGGCGCTGGAAAGTGCGCCGCTCTCTTACCCGGTTGGCCGGGCGGCCTGGCCGATCCCGAACGGGACGGAAGCCCCGGTGGGGCTTTCGAGGCCACGTTCCCGACCGCAGGGAGGGATTGACGTGAGATGAGTTTCGGGGAGCGAAAGCAGGTGCGCCGCGTAGCCCGGGGTTCGGTTTTTTCTGCTGCGCCAGGCTTTTAATTGTTTTAACTTCGGCGTCCCCGCCAGTCCGAGGACGCCGCTTTCTTGGGCCAAAAGAAAGTGGCCAAAGACTGTCACTGCGCAGAGCTTTCATCCGAGTATTACTCCGGTCGCAGCGCGACCCCGGGCCTCACTTTCTCTGCCGAGAGAAAGTGACAAAGAGCGGCCGGGGAGCCCCCCGGGCCCC
>CAJFUT010000226.1 GCA_904420255.1 uncultured Angelakisella sp.
CCGACCGGAGTAATCTTTTTAAGAGAACATCCGGCGGGCGGAAAAGAGAGCGGGGCACAAACTTGCGATTCACGAAACACAGCTTACGGACTTGAAAAGTGCGGCGCACAACCTGCCGCCATGAAGGTGCTTCTCTCACGGACGCAAAAAGGCGCTGCGCAGCAGAAAGAAAAATCCCTGCGCAGCAGGAAAACAAAAGTCTTCCAGCCGCGCAGGGATGTCAAAAAGAGGTTGCGGGCCTGAGGCCATCCCTCCCTTTGGTCGGGAACGTGGCCTCGAAAGCCCCACCGGGGCTTTCGTCCCATTCGGGACCGGCCAGCCAAAGAGCGGCGCACTCACCTGCGGTGTGCAAACCGCTTCTCACGGACATCCCTCCCTGCGGTCGGGAACGTGGCCTTGAAAGCCCCACCGGGGCTTTCATCCCGTTCGGGACCGGCCAGCCCGCCCGGCCTACCGGGCCAGGCCCAGGGCCTCCTTCAGCTGATGGGTGGCGGAGGCCCCCACCAGCACCAGCACCTTGTCCCCGGCCTGGAGCTGGGTGGGGCCGCGGGGGATGATCAGCTCCCCGTGGCGGGTGATGGAGATGAGGACGCACTCGTCGGGCAGCCGCAGGTCCCGGATGGCGGTGCCCGCCATGGGGCTGTCCTCCGGGAGGATGAACTGGCTGATGGTGGCCTCCCCCCGGTTGAGGGAGAGGAGGGACTGGATGGCGGAGGCGTCCACCTCCCGCTCCAGGGTGCGGGCCAGGATGTCGGTGCTGGAAACCGGGGTGTCCACCCCCAGCTGGCGCATCACCGAAAGGTTGCCGGGGTTGTTGACCCGGCTGAGGGTCCTTTTCACCCCGAAAATCCGCCGGGCGGTCTGGCAGGCCACCAGGTTGGTCTGGTCGGCCCCGGTGGCGGTGACGATGGCGTCGGCGTCCTGGGCGCCGGCCGCCCCCAGCACCTCGGCGGAGCTGCCGTCCCCCTGGATGACGGTGATGCCCAGCTGGTCGGCGGCCCGGCGGCAGAGGGCGGGCTTCTCCTCGATGACGATGGGGGTGTGGTCGTGCTCCAAAAGGGTCTTGGCAAGGTAAAAGCCCACCTTGCCGGCCCCTACCACGATTACTTTCATGCGGCTCTCTCCCTTCAGACCAGGCGGGCGCAGAGGATGCGGTCGCCCTTTTTCAGCAGGTATTTCCCGGCGTTCTCCCGGAAGAGGACGCCCCCGTCCCCCCGGAGCACCCCGATGATGGTTTCCTCCGGCTGGTGGAGGATCTGGGAGACCATCTTCCCCCGGAAATCCAGGGGCACCTCCACGGCGGTGAGGCTCAGGGTGGTGTCCCCGAAGCAGACCCGGGCGCTGTCCTGGTCCGACTGGCTGATGATCTGCTGGATCAGCTCCACCGTCAGGCTGGTGGGGCAGACGGTGTGGAGGCCGTCCTGGTCGTAGACCTCCTGGCGGGAGGGGTCGTAAAGGCGGGTCAGCACCTTGGGGACGTGGAAAATCTCCTTGGCGATCTGGGAAACCATCAGGTTGGTGTTGTCGTCCCCGGTGACGGCGGCCACCAGGTGGCAGTCCTCGATGCCCGCCTGGCGCAGCACCGCGCAGTCGATGGGCACCCCGGTGACGCAGAAGCCGGTGAACTGGTCCTCCAGGGCGGAGAAGCTGTCGGGGGAGGGGTCCACCACCGAGATATCGTGGCCCTCCTTGTAAAGGGCGTTGGCAAGGCCGGCCCCGACCCGGCCGCAGCCAGCGATGAGGATATTCATGAAATGTCCTTACCTCCTTATTGATCGGGCGCGGCGGGCGGTTTTCCCCGGGCCGCCGGGTTCCCCCCATATCATATCACAGGGAAAAGAAAAATCAATAAATTCTGTCTTTTTCTTCAGGGTCTGGGACGGCCCCCGGGCGGCATATCCATAGGGAGAAGGGAAAAAGCCACTGCGGAAAGGATGTCCTCGCCATGAAACGATGCCTTGCCTTTTTGACCCAGCCCTCCCCCAAAAGCGGGGGGAGGAAGCTCCTCAGCCTCGCGCTGGCCCTGGCCCTGCTGCTGCCCTCCGCCGCCCTGGGGGCGGAGGAGGGGGAGGGGGGCTGGCCCCAGGAGCCGGCCGAAGCCGCCGTCAGCCAGGAGGTGATCCAGGAGGAGGTGGCTGCCGCCGCCGCCCTCACCCCCGGGGAAAACCTGCCGGTGAAATCCGCCGTCCTCATGGAGGAGCGCACCGGCGCCGTCCTCTTTGCCCAGAATGAAAACGAGCAGCTCCCCCCCGCCTCCATCACCAAGGTCATGTCCCTCCTTCTCTTGATGGAGGCCCTGGAAAGCGGGAAAATTTCCCTGGACGACGTGGTGGTCTGCTCCGACACCGCCGCGGCCTACGGCGGCAGCCAGATCTGGCTGGAGCCGGGGGAGGAGATGACGGTGAACGACCTCCTCAAGGCGGTGGCCATCGCCAGCGCCAACGACGCCACCGTCTGCCTGGCGGAATATGTGGCGGGGAGCGAGGAGGCCTTTGTCCAGATGATGAACCAGAAGGCCCGGGAGCTGGGGATGACCGGCACCACCTTCCAGTGCGCCGCCGGCCTGGACAGCCCGGGGCACCTGAGCACCGCCAGGGACATCGCCATCATGTCCCGGGAGCTGATTTTGAACCACCCCCAGATCCAGGAATACTCCACCGTCTGGATGGACAGCCTCCGGGGCGGGGCCACCCAGCTGGTGAACACCAACCGGATGGTGCGGTTCTATGAGGGGGCCACCGGCCTCAAGACCGGCACCACCAACGGGGCGGGGAGCTGCCTTGCCGCCACCGCCGCCCGGGACGGCCTGGGCCTCATCGCCGTGGTGATGGGGGCGGATACCTCCGACCACCGCTTCGCCGCCGCCCGGAGCCTCCTGGACTGGGGCTTCGCCAACTACACCATGGCCTCCCTGGCCCCGCCGGAGAACATCCTCCCGGTGAAGGTGACCCGGGGGGTCCAGACCCAGGTGGAGGTCACCTGCCAGCCCCCCGCCGGCGTGCTGGTGAAAAAGGGCCAGGAGAGCGCCATCACCCAGGACGTGATCCTGGAGGA
>CAJFUT010000227.1 GCA_904420255.1 uncultured Angelakisella sp.
AACTTCCTGGGCAATACCTTCACCGTCAACGGCGAGCCCCTTTTCACCGCCGCCCAGGCTGCCGCCATCGGCATCATCGGCGGCGCCGACGGCCCCACCGCCATCTTCCTGGCAAATCAGCTGGCGCCGGAGCTGCTGGCCCCCATCGCCGTGGCGGCCTATTCCTACATGGCCCTGATCCCCATGATCCAGCCGCCCATTATGCGGGCCCTCACCACCAAGAAGGAGCGGGAAACCAAAATGGCCCAGCTCCGCCCGGTGAGCAAGGTGGAGAAGATCATATTCCCTGTGGTGGTCACCGTGTTCTGCGTCCTTCTGCTGCCCTCGGTGGCGCCCCTCATCGGGATGCTGATGCTGGGCAACCTCTTCCGTGAGGCGGGCTGCGTGGAGCGCCTTTCCGACACCGCCCAGAACGCCCTGTGCAACATTGTCACCATTATGCTGGGCACCACGGTGGGCGCCACCGCCGACGGACTGCTGTTCCTGCGCCCCCAGACCCTTGGGATTATCGCCCTGGGGCTTCTCGCCTTCTGCTTCTCCACTGCCGGCGGCGTCCTGCTGGGCAAGCTGCTCTACTATCTCACCGGCGGCAAGATCAACCCCCTCATCGGCTCCGCCGGCGTTTCCGCGGTGCCTATGGCTGCCCGTGTGGCTCAGGTGGAGGGGAGGAAAGCCAACCCCACCAACTTCCTGCTGATGCACGCCATGGGTCCCAACGTGGCCGGGGTCATCGGTTCCGCTGTGGCGGCGGGCTTCCTGCTGCTGATGTTCGGCAAGTAAATTCTCCCGCCGCCGGCTGACGGCATGGCGCATACTGATTGTATCCCGTTTTTTTGTTATAGTATGGAGAAATCCGCCCCGCTGCGGGGTGCGGTGCTGAAAAACACCGTTTCCGGGCCGGCGGCTTTGATCCCCGCCCGATGAAAAGCCGGGGCAGTCCCTTGCGGACTGCCCCGGCTTTTTGTGCCGCCGCCGATGGGCAGCGGCTCCCGGCCTTTGAAGCTTCTTTTGTTTACCCGGAGATGTGTTGAAAATTTTTAAATAATTTATATAAAATAATTGACATATTATAGAATATTTAATATAATTAGCGAAAATAAGCCGGAAATTTCCAGCTATAAAGGAGGCGGACAAGGATGATTTTTTACAAGGGCAAAAAGGTACTGGAAATGGTGGACACCCACTACGAAGCGGTGGTGAACAGCTTCCGCCATTTCTCCCAGTTCATGACCGAGTACCTGGAAAACGGCGCCGGGGAGGCGGCGGAGGAGCTGCGCCGGCAGATCGACCAGGAGGAGAAGCAGGCGGATTCCACCCGGCACGCCGTGGTCAGGGAGTTCCTCAACGGCGGCCTGCTGGCCCAGACCCGGGCGGAACTGCTGCGGGTGGTGGAGCTGACCGACGGCGTGGCCAACCAGTGCCAGGACCTGAGCCGGAGGATCATCTATGAGAAGGTCCGCTTCCCCGAGGAGCTGAAGGGGGACGTGCTGGAGATGGTGCGCCTCACCCAGGAGCAGCTGGACGTCCTCTCCCAGGCCATCGAGGCCCTTTTCTCCAACTATGACCAGCTGCTGAGGGACAACAGCCTCCTGGATTCGGTGAAGCATTACGAGGAGCTGGTGGACGACCGGGAGCTGTGCATGATCAAGCGGATCTTCGAGATGGAGATTCCCCTGGCGGAAAAAAGCCACCTGAGGTATTTTATCTCCAGGGTGGCCGATATCTCCGACCTGATCGAGGACATCGGCGACGCGGTCCAGGTGATGGTGGTGCTCCGGAAGGTGTGACCCGCCCCCTGTCCCGGCAGTCAAAAAGAAAACCGCCCTTTCCCGGTCCCGCCGGGGAGGGCGCTGATGGAGGCACGCTATGCTGAGTCTTCTTTCCGTCACCTCGGGCGGGTTCCTGGGGTGGTCCCTGGGGGCCAACGACGCCGCCAATGTTTTCGGCACCGCCGTCACCACCAGGGTCATCAAATACTCCACCGCCGTGGCGCTGGCCTCGGTTTTTGTCATCATCGGGGCTTTGGCCAACGGCTCGGCGGGGATACATAACCTGAGCTCCTACGCCTTTGCCAGCGGGGTGGACACCGCCCTGGCGGCCTTCCTGGTGATGCTGTCGGCGGGGATCACCGTCACCGCCATGACCATCCTCAGCTTCCCCGTTTCCACCTCCCAGTGCGTCATCGGGTCGATCATCGGCTGGGGCCTGGCCTATGGCCTGGCGGATTTTTCCCGGACCACCAAGTTTTTCAGCGCCTGGGTCATCACCCCTGTGGGGGCCGGGGCCATCTGCTTTGCCCTCTGCTGGGTGGTGGGGCGGTATTTTCAGGACCGGATCGTCAGCCTTCCCGGCTATGACGCTGTAATTAAGGTTGGATATTATACATCTGGTATTTTCGGCGCCTATTCCCTGGGGGCCAACAACGTGGCCAATGTCACCGCCCTCTACGCCGGGGAGCTGAACCTCCTCAGCGATACCGCGGCGGAGCTGGTGGGAGGCGCCAGCATCGCCCTGGGGGTCCTCACCTTCAGCAAGCGGGTGATGTTCACGGTGGGTGCCAAGATTACCGATCTTTCCCCCCTCACCGGCTTCCTGGTGACCTTCGCCTGCGCCCTGACGGTGTTCATCTATGCCCTCATCGGCATCCCCGTTTCCACCTCCCAGGCGGTGGTGGGGGCGGTGATCGGCGCCGGCCTGGTGAAAGGCGTGAAGAACGTGGATTTCCGGGTCCTCCGGGGGATCTTCGTGGCCTGGCTGGGGACGCCCACCATCGCCGGGATTCTCAGCTTTCTGATGGCCCTGGCGGTGAAGGGGCTGCTGTAAAGCCCGAACCGAAAAGAAACAGGGGCGGAGCCGTGTCCTGTACGGCTCCGCCCCTGGCGGCGTTTCGGGGGGATAGGGCTCAGGCGTGGGCCTTCACATAATCCTGGAGCTCCCGGACCCGGTCGGTTTTTTCCCAGCGGACGTCCAGGTCGGTGCGGCCCATGTGGCCGTAGGCCGCCAGCTGGCGGTAGATGGGGCGGCGCAGGTCCAGGTCCCGGATGATGGCGGAGGGGCGCAGGTCGAACACCGCCTCCACCGCCTGCTCCAGCAGCTCGTCGGGGACGGTGCCGGTGCCGTAGCTGTCCACGCAGACCGAAACCGGCCGGGCCACCCCGATGGCGTAGGCCAGCTGAATCTGGCACCGGCGGCAGAGGCCGGCGGCCACCAGGTTCTTGGCGGCCCAGCGGGCGGCGTAGGCGGCGGAGCGGTCCACCTTGGTGGGGTCCTTGCCGGAGAAGGCGCCGCCGCCGTGGCTCCCCCAGCCGCCGTAGGTGTCCACGATGATCTTCCGCCCGGTGAGGCCGCTGTCCCCGTGGGGCCCCCCCACCACAAAGCGCCCGGTGGGGTTGATGAGGTAGCGGCAGTTGGGGCGAAGCTCCTGCGGCACCAC
>CAJFUT010000228.1 GCA_904420255.1 uncultured Angelakisella sp.
CACCTGGATATGGGCCCCGGGGGGAAGAAGCTCCTCAAGATGCTGGGCTACTGCGGCATCTCCACCGTCTTCTGGGGGGCCCTCTACGGGAGCTGGTTCGGCAACGCCATCCCCCAGGTGGCCAGCGTCTTCTTCGGCCGGGAGGTCCAGGTGCCCATGCTGCTGGATCCTCTCACCAATCCCATGCCCATCCTGATCCTGTCCTTTGTGGTGGGGTACCTCCACATTATGCTGGGCATGGGGCTCCAGGCTTATCTGATGATCCGCCGGGGGCATTTCTGGGACGCGGTCTTTGACGTGGGCTTCTGGTATCTGGTCCTCATCGGGCTGCCTCTGCTGCTGGCAGGCGGCCTGGTGGCCGAGGCGGGGAAGTGGATCGCCATCGCCGGGGCGGCGGGGCTGGTGCTCACCCAGGGGCGGGATAAGAAAAATCCCTTCCTGAAGCTGGCCAGTGGTGTGCTGAGCCTTTATAACATCACGGGGTATTTTTCCGACCTGCTTTCCTATTCCCGGATCATGGCCCTGGGCCTTGCCACCGGCGTCATCGGCCAGGTGATCAACACCATGGGCACCCTGCCGGGACGGAATCTCTTCGGCGCGCTGCTCTTCATCGTGGTCTTTGCCGCGGGGCATCTGCTGAATATGGCCATCAACGCCCTGGGCTCCTATGTCCACACCTCCCGTCTGCAGTACGTGGAGTTTTTCGGCAAATTCTTTGAGGGCGGCGGGCAGCCCTTCCGCCCTCTGCGGCCCGGGACAAAATATGTTTATGTAAATAGTCAGGAGGAGTAATCATGGAATTCTTCACTACCTACGGCGGCAATTTCTTGGCTTATCTGGGCGTTGCAGTTGCGGTTATCTTTTCCGGTATGGGTTCTTCCAAGGGCGTGGGCATCGTCGGCGAGGCCATGTCCGGCGTCACGGTGGAGGACCCCGGCAAGTTCGGGCAGCTGCTGCTGCTCCAGGCCCTTCCCGCCACCCAGGGCATCTACGGTTTCGTGGTGGGCTTCATGGTGATGGTCACCACCGGGATGCTGGGGGGCACCGTGGACCTGAGCCTCGGCACCGGCGCCTATATCTTCGTTTCCTGCTGCCCCGTGGGCTTTGTGGGGCTGGTTTCCGGCATCGCCCAGGGCCGCGTGTCCGCCGCCGGCGTCAACATTGTGGCCAAGCGGCCTGAGGAAGTTTCCAAGGCCATGGTGCCCGCCGCGATGGTGGAAACCTACGCCATCCTTTCCCTCCTGATCTCCCTGCTGCTGATCCTGAACATCCACTGAGTTTTGGGAAGGCAGTCTGGCAGAGAGGAGGTACCCTGAGCTATGAACGACATTTCGGCCATTCTGGCCAAAATCGACGCCGACGCCAGGCAGTACGCCCAAGCGGCCCAGGCCGCGGCGGAGCAGAAGGCGGAGGCCATCCGGGAGGACTACCGGCGCCAGGCGGAAGAGGAAGCCGCCAGGGCCGCCGGGGAAGCCCAGCGCCAGGCGGAGGCCATCCGCCAGCGGGCCGTTTCCCAGGCGGGGATCGAGGCCCGGAACAGCCGGCTGGCGGCCCGCCGGGAGGCCATCGACAGCGCCTTTCAAAGGGCCATGGAGCGCCTCTGCGCCATGCCGGAGGAGGAAAAGATTGATTTCTACGCCGGGCTGGGGGCCCAGTCCCTGGCCGGGGACGCCGCCCTGGTTCTGAACCGGGCGGAGATGGACTCCCTGGGGGAGCGGGCAGCCGCGGAGCTGGAGAAGCGGGCCCGGTCCGCCGGGAAGCCCTGGCGGGTGACCCTGGCCGGGGAGCCGGGGGCCTTCCGGGGCGGCTTTGTGCTGGACCAGGGGGTCACCGAGATCAACTGCACCTTCGAGGTTTTGTGCGCCGGGGTCAAGGAAGAGCTGGAGGCCCAGGTGGCCTCGGTCCTCTTTCCGTGACCCGCCTCGGGGAAAGCGAGAGGAGGCGCGGTTTTGAAAAAATACCGAGATACCGATTATCTCCATGGGTCGGCCCGGGTCCGGGCCCTGGAAAACGGCATGGTCACCCGGCGGGACTTCCAGAAGATGATCGACGCCAAAACGGCGGAGGAGGCCTATAAGGTCCTGGCCGACGCCCCCATCTGCCGCGGGATTCCCATGGAGGAATATGAAAAGGGCCTGGAGCGGAGCCTGGGGGAAGCCTACCGGCTGGTGGAGGAGATCGCCCCCACCGGCGGCCTGGCGGAGCTGTTCCGCTGCCGCTACGACGGCCACAACCTGAAAGCCGCCGTCAAGGCCCGGAAGACCGGCGGCGGCGCCCGGGGCATTTACAGCTCCCTGGGGAACCTGCCGGCGGAGGAGGCCGTCCGGGGGCTGGAGGAGGGCAGGCTGGAAGGGCTGCCCGGGCCCCTGGCCCAGGCCGCCCTGGAGGCCCTGGACATCCTGGCCAGGACCGGCGACCCTCAGGCGGTGGATATCCGCATCGACCGGGGGGTGTTGGAGGCCATGACCCAGAAGGCTGAGGAGCTGGGCAACCCCTTTGTGAAAAAGTATGTGGCGGCCCAGGTGGACATCGCCAACATCCGGGCGGCGGTGCGGCTGAAGCGGATGCTCAAAAGCACCCAGTTCCTGGAGAAGGTGCTGGTCCCCGGGGGCGGCCTGCCGGTTTCCGCCCTGGCGGAGGCCTACCCCAAGGGCTATGACGCCATCTTCGGGGTGATTTCCGCCTCCCCCTACGGCCGGGCCCTGGAGCCGGCCTTCGATTCCATCCGGGGCGGCGGTTCCCTCTCCCTCTTTGAAAAGCTCTGCGACAACGCCCTGGTGGCCATGCTGGACGAGGCCCGCACCATCCCCTTCGGCATGGAGCCCATGGCGGCCTACCTGGCGGGGAAGGAGAGCGAAGCCAAGGCCGCCCGGATCGTCATGGCCTCCAAGCTGGCGGGGGCGGAGCCCCAGCAGATCACGGAAAGGCTGCGTGAGACCTATGGGTAACAAAATTGCGGTGGTGGGCGAGAAGGAAAGCGTCCTGGGCTTCAAGGCGGTGGGCTTCGCGGTGTTTGAAACCGCGGCCCCCCAGGAGGCGGAGGAAACGGTCCGCCGCCTGGCAAAGGAGGGCTACGGCATCATTTTCATCACCGAGCAGGCCCTGGCCCCCATTCTCCCCATTTTGAACGACTACAAGGACCGGCGGATCCCCGCCATCATCCCCATCCCGGGCCGTCAGGGCACCATGGGCCTGGGGATGACCTCGGTGAGGCAGAGTGTGGAAAGGGCCGTGGGCGCCGATATCCTGTTCCGAGATTAGAAAAGTAGGTGAATCAATTGAGCCAAGGAAAGATCGTAAAGGTTTCCGGCCCCCTGGTGGTGGCCGAAGGTATGCGGGACGCCAATATGTTCGACGTGGTCCATGTGGGTGAAATGGGCCTCATCGGCGAAATCATCGAGATGCGTGGGGACCGCGCTTCCATTCAGGTCTATGAGGAAACCTCCGGCCTGGGGCCCGGCTCCCAGGTGGTGTCCACCGGGGCGCCCCTTTCGGTGGAGCTGGCCCCCGGCCTTCTGGAGATGATCTACGACGGCATCCAGCGCCCCCTGGAGCGGATCAAGGAGCTGACCGGCAGCAGCATCGCCAGAGGGATCAGCGTCCCCGCCCTGGACCATGAGCGCAAGTGGGAGTTCGTCCCCTCTAGGAAGCCCGGGGATCCGGTGGAGGAGGGGGACATCCTGGGCACCGTCCAGGAAACCAGCCTCATCAGCCACAAGATCATGGTGCCCCCCGGCATCCGGGGGACCCTTCTGGAGATTTCCGGCGGGAAGTACACCATTGAGGAGCCCATCGCCCGGGTGGATACCGGGGAGGGCGGGGTGAAGGAGATCGCCATGCTCCGCAGGTGGCCGGTGCGCCGCCAGCGCCCGGTGCGGGAAAAGCTCTCTCCCGATATCCCCATGATCACCGGCCAGCGGGTTATCGACACCCTGTTCCCCGTGGCCCGCGGCGGCACAGCCGCCGTCCCCGGGCCCTTCGGCTCCGGCAAGACGGTGGTGCAGCACCAGCTTGCCAAGTGGAGCGACGTGGACATTGTGGTCTACATCGGCTGCGGCGAGCGGGGCAACGAGATGACCGACGTGCTGCGGGAGTTCCCGGAGCTCCGGGACCCCAAATCCGGGGAATCCCTCATGAAGCGCACCGTCCTCATCGCCAACACCTCGGATATGCCGGTGGCGGCCCGGGAGGCCTCCATCTACACCGGCATCACCATCGCCGAGTACTTCCGGGATATGGGCTACTCGGTGGCCATCATGGCCGACTCCACCTCCCGCTGGGCCGAGGCCCTCCGGGAGATGTCGGGACGCCTGGAGGAGATGCCCGGCGAGGAAGGCTACCCCGCCTACCTCACCTCCCGTCTGGCCCAGTTCTACGAGCGGGCCGGCCGGGTCATCTGCCTGGGAAGCGACCGGCGGGAGGGCTCCCTCACCGCCATCGGGGCCGTTTCCCCCGCCGGCGGCGATAACTCCGACCCGGTGGTCCAGGCCACTCTGCGGATCGTCAAGGTGTTCTGGGGGCTGGATTCCAGCCTGGCCTACAAGCGCCACTTCCCGGCCATCAACTGGCTCACCTCCTATTCCCTCTATAACGACCGGATCGGGGAATGGATGAACAAAAACGTCGCCGAGGACTGGACCCGCCTGCTGGACGAAACCATGAACCTGCTCCAGGTGGAGGCGGAGCTGGAGGAGATCGTCAAGCTGGTGGGGTACGATTCCCTTTCCGCCCCGGACCGGCTCTCCCTGGAGGCCGCCCGGTCCATCCGGGAGGACTATCTCCAGCAGAACGCCTTCGACGAGGTGGATACCTACACCAGCCTTCCCAAGCAGTACGGGATGCTGCGGCTGGTGCTCCAGTTCTATCACGAGTCCAAAACGGCCCTGGAGGCCGGCGTGCCCATCGCCGCCATCTTCGCCCTGGATATCCGGGAGAAGATCGCCCGGGCCAAATATGTCCAGGAAGATGAGATCCAGGGGTACCTGGAGGCCACCTCCAGGGAGCTGGAGGAGGATATGCGGAAGCTGATGAACGGGGAGGTGGAGGACTGATGCAGAAGGAATACCGTACCATACAGGAGGTGGCGGGCCCTCTGATGCTGGTGAAGGATGTGGAGGGCGTCGCCTACAACGAGCTGGGGGAGATCCAGCTTCCCAACGGGGAGCGCCGCCGCTGCAAGGTGCTGGAGGTGGACGGCTCCAACGTCCTGGTCCAGCTCTTTGAGAACTCCGCCGGCATCAACCTGGAGCACAGCAAGGTGCGCTTCTTCGGCCACAGCCTGGAGCTGGGGGTTTCGGAGGATATGCTGGGCCGGATCTTCTCCGGCATGGGGGAGCCCATCGACGGCGGCCCCCAGCTGATCCCCGAAAAGCGGGTGGACATCAACGGCCTGCCCATGAACCCCGCCGCCCGGACCTACCCGGAGGAGTTCATCCAGACCGGGGTTTCCGCCATCGACGGCCTCAATACCCTGGTCCGGGGGCAGAAGCTGCCCATCTTTTCCGGCTCCGGCCTGCCCCACGCCAAGCTGGCGGCCCAGATCGCCCGCCAGGCCAAGGTGCTGGGCACCGATTCCAAATTCGCCGTGGTGTTCTGCGCCATCGGCATCACCTTCGAGGAATCGGATTTCTTCATCAGCGACTTCAAGCGCACCGGGGCCATCGACCGGGCGGTGCTGTTCATCAACCTGGCCAACGACCCGGCCATCGAGCGGATCTCCACCCCCCGGATGGCCCTCACCGCCGCCGAGTACCTGGCCTTTGAGAAGGATATGCACGTCCTGTGCATCCTCACCGACATCACCAACTACGCCGAGGCCCTCCGGGAGGTTTCCGCCGCCCGGAAGGAGGTCCCCGGCCGCCGGGGCTACCCCGGCTACCTCTACACCGACCTGGCCGGCATCTACGAGCGGGCCGGCCGCCGGGAGGACAGCAAAGGCTCCATCACCATGATCCCCATTCTCTCCATGCCCGAGGATGACAAGACCCACCCCATCCCGGACCTCACCGGCTACATCACCGAGGGGCAGATCATCCTCTCCCGGGAGCTGTACCGCAAGGGGGTCATGCCTCCCATCGACGTGCTGCCCAGCCTTTCCCGTCTGAAGGACAAGGGCATCGGCCCCGGCAAGACCCGGGAGGACCACGCCGGCACCATGAACCAGCTTTTTGCCGCCTATGCCCGGGGCAAGGACGCCAAGGAGCTGATGACCATTCTGGGCGAGGCGGCCCTTTCCGACACCGACAAGCTCTACGCCAAATTTGCCGACGCCTTTGAGCGGGAGTATGTTTCCCAGGGCTACGATACCGACCGGAGCATCGAGGAAACCCTGGACCTGGGCTGGAAGCTGCTTTCTATCCTGCCGGTCACCGAGCTGAAGCGGATCAAGACCGAGATGATCGAGAAATATCTGCCGAAGCAGGACGGCGGCCAGTAAGGGGGGAGCGTTATGGCTGTACTGCAGGTGAATCCCACCCGCATGGAGCTTTCCCGGCTGAAAAAGCGGCTGAAAACCTCCATGCGGGGCCACAGCCTCCTGAAGGACAAGCGGGACGACCTGATGAAGAAGTTCCTGGAGCAGGTGCGCCGGAACAAGGAGCTGCGGGAGCAGGTGGAGGAGAAGATCATGGGGGTTTACGGCGGCTTTGCCATCGCCGGGGCCGTCATGAGCCCCAATATGCTGGAGGAGGCCCTGATGCTCCCCAAGGAACAGGTGGAGCTGGAGGTGTCCTCCCAGAACCTGATGAGCGTGGAGGTCCCCGTTTTCCGTTTCAGCCGCTCCGGCGCCGGGGAGGAGGATATCTCCCCCTACGGCTTCGCCTTCACCTCCGGGGAACTGGACGATTCGGTGGCCGCCCTCCGGGAGGTGCTGCCCCTGATGCTGGAGCTGGCCCAGATGGAAAAGAGCGCCCAGCTCCTGGCCCAGGAGATCGAAAAGACCCGCCGGCGGGTCAACGCCCTGGAGTATGTCCAAATCCCCACCCTTCAGGAAACCATCAAAAGCATCTCCATGAAGCTGGATGAAAACGAGCGGGGGAACCTGGCCCGGCTGATGAAGATCAAGGACATGATGGTTCAGGAAACCATTGAGAGCCGCCGGG
This sequence comes from uncultured Angelakisella sp., assembly GCA_904420255.1. Taxonomy (GTDB): domain Bacteria; phylum Bacillota; class Clostridia; order Oscillospirales; family Ruminococcaceae; genus Angelakisella. The sequence continues at coordinate 7,101 of CAJFUT010000228.1, forward strand.
AAGCCGGCGCGTGACCCTTCAGGACAACAGAAACTTCATGGGCAGGCGGCCCGCTGCCAAGCCGGGCAGAAGCGCCGCCCATGAAGTTTTTGCCCATGTGGGCCGTCCCGGCCCACATGGGCAATCCTTATGGCCGTTTTGCTGTGCTTTTGCAGAGCAAAACGCAGGCGGCTTTCCCCAGGCCGGGCCCGGGGGGCCGCCTGTTTTTTGTTATCGAAAAAACACGTTAAATCATTGACAATAGGCGTTTCCCATTGTAAAATAAGACCGGCGGATATTGCCCGTATCCGCTTTTTAAAGTGCGTCAAAAGGAGGAGAACAAATGTCTGAGGAAAAGAAACAGGGAATACTCGACCGGGAGTATACCCGCCGCCAGTTCCTGAAGATGTCCGGGAAGGGACTGGCCGGTATCAGCATGACAGCCGCCATGCTGTCGCTGTTCGGCTGCACCCAGCAGCAGGTGGACGAGGGAGTTGTCACCGCGGTGGCCCTGCCCGATTCCCTGCTGGTGGCCAACCGCGCCAAATGCACCGGCTGCCAGCGGTGCGAAACCAACTGCACTCTGGCCAACGACGGCAAAGCCCAGCCCTGGCTTGCCCGCCTGAATATCCGGGACTATGTGGTCTTTGGCGACAACGAGGTCCCCGCCGACTATGCCCACGCCGGCGGCTTCCTGGGCGCCTGGAGCATGGCCCCCGAAACCTGCAAGCAGTGCAAGGAACCCAAGTGCATGGAGGTCTGCCCCCAGCAGGCCATCATCGCCGACCCCAACACCGGGACCAGGATTGTGGACGAGGAGAAGTGCATCGGCTGCGGCGCCTGCACCAGCGCCTGCCCCTGGGGGATGCCCAAGGTGGACCCCGACACCAAGAAATCCACCAAGTGCATCACCTGCGGCGCCTGCGCCGCCGGCTGCCCCACATCGGCTCTTTCCATCATCCCCTGGGAGGATGTGGCCGCCGCCATGGCGGAGTAATGCCTTTGCACGACGAAAAGGAGGTTTTTGATCCATGAATGGTTGGACCGGAAATATGCTCCGGGTGAACCTGACCACCGGCCAGATTTCCACCGAGAGCAGTGAAAAATATTTTGACTACATAGGCGGCAAGGGCATGGCCAACCGTATCCTCTACGATGAGGTCCCCGCCGGCACCAAGCCCACCGACGAGGCCAGCAAGGTGATCTTCGCCGCGGGCCCCAACTGCGGCGGCAGCGCCCCCTGCTCCAGCCGCACCACCATCTCGTTCCTTTCCACCTTTACCAAAAACAACGCCATCGTTGACGCCCACATGGGCGGCGATACCGCCATCATGATGAAGTACGCCGGCTACGACGCCATCATCATCGAGGGCAAATCCGACAAGCCCGTCTACATCAGCATCAAGGACGACGATGTCCAGATCAAGGACGCTGCCTTTGTCTGGGGCAAGTACACCATGGACACCGTGGC
>CAJFUT010000229.1 GCA_904420255.1 uncultured Angelakisella sp.
CTGCACTCCCTTTCGCCTCTGAGGGGGCCCGGGGGCCTCCCCGGTCAATCTTTGGCCACTTTCTTTTGATCAAGAAAGTGGCATCTGGGGAGTTGCGCCCTGACCGGGCCAAGGTCTGTAGAAAATATTGCCCTCGGCACAATCTAAAATGAATCTTGGCGCTGAAAGCGAATCTTAAGATAGAGGGAGGCGCCACGCAGTGGAAGAAGGGGCCTACCGGCCCAGCCGGGGCCACTGGGCCAGGAAGGGCCGGAGCTGGGCCAGGATGGCGTCGGCGCCCCCCTCACGGTCGCTTTCGATGTTCAGGGGCATCAGGGGGTCGTGGAGGGACATCCGCAGCAGGAACCACCCCTTCTCCGCCGGCACCGAAACCCGCACCCCCTCGAAGTTGTCCGGGGCGGGCTGCCAGCCGGGCTGGGCGGCGGCGTATTCCGCCAGGGCGTCCAGCACCTGCCTGCCATAGGCGGCGAAGTCCTCCCCCCGGATGGGAAGGCGGTACTCCGCCGCTTCCAGGGGCTCCCGCAGGTCCCGGAGCAGGTCCCCCAGGGTCTTCCCCTCCTTCCGCAGCAGCGCCGCCTGGATGATGATTTTCACCGCGGCGTAGGCCCCGTCGTCCAGGAAATAATTCTCCCGCATGGCGGCGTGGCCGCTGGTTTCGATGGCCAGGAGGCAGGGGGTCCCCTCCCGGTTCAGGCGGATGCCCTCGTTGATGACGTTTTTATACCCCCGCTTGAACCGGCGGTGCCGGAGGCCCAGCTTCCCCTCCAGGAAATCGGTGAGCTGGGAGGAGGTCACCGAGTCGGTGACCACGGTGGAGCCGGGGGCCTCCCGTGCCACAATGGCCCCCAGCAGGCCGATGAGGCGGTTGCGGCTGATCTCCTGGCCGCCGGCGTCCACCGCCCCGGCCCGGTCCACATCGGTGTCGAAGATAATCCCCAGGTCGCACCCGCCCCTGACCACCCCGTCCCGGATGGCGTCCATGGCGGCCTTGTCCTCAGGGTTGGGGACGTGGTTGGGGAAACGCCCGTCCGGCGTGAGGAAAAGGCTGGCGGAAACGTCCGCCCCCAGGGGCTCCAGCACCTGGCTGGCGAAGAAGCCCCCGGCGCCGTTGCCGGCGTCCACGGCGATTTTGAAGCCCTCCAGGGGCCGCTCCCCCGCCCCGATGCCCCGGAGGATCACCTCCCGGAGGTGGGCGGAATAGGCCTCCATCAGGGGGGGATGGGTGACCGCCCCCCGGATCTCCCCCGCCGGGGGAAGGCTCCCCGCCCGGGCCAGCAGCTCCCGGATCTCCCCCGATTCCAGCCCCCCGTCCCGGGTGAAGAATTTTAATCCGTTGCGGTTGGCGGGGAGGTGGCTGGCGGTGACCATCACCGCCCCGTCAAAGGAAAACCCCGGCAGGACGGTGGACATGAACATGGCGGGGGTGCTGGCCATGGCGCAGTCCCCCCAGACGGCCCCCTCCCGGCGGATGCCCTCCCCGGCGGCGGCGGCAAGCTCCGGGCCGGAGAGGCGGGAATCCCGCCCCACCGCCACCGAAAGGGCCTCCGGGGCCTTGCCGGTGCGCTCCGAAAGCCACCGGACAAAGGCCCGGGTGATCTCCCGGGCGGCTTCCGGGGTGAGAGTCACCGGCTCCCCCTCCACCAGGGGGAGGGCCACCCCGCGGACGTCGCTGCCGTTCTGCAGCCTGCTGTAATCGGTCATAAGCTTCTTCCTTTCCCCGGCGGTCCCCGCCGGCTCCTGTCTTTTCCGGTATATTATAGCACAGCCGCCCCCTTGGGACAAAGGGCGCGGCGGCGGCATTTTTTTCGCCCCCTGCCGGAGAAATTGCTTCCGCCCGAAAGCTGTGCTATACTGTTCTATACGAAAAAACGACCTTGAAGGGATGTGACATACTTGAAAAACACCATCGGCAGGCAGCTTTTCCAGGCCCTGATTGTTGTTTTCGGCACCTTTGTCTGCGGGCTGGGCATCCAGCTGGAGCTGTTCAGCGGAGCGGGGGTGGACCCCCTCACCATGTTTGAGGAGGGGCTGGGCCGGACCATTTCGGTCCAGACCGGCACCGTCACCCTGGGGGTCAACATCGCCATGCTGCTCCTGGCCCTGGTCCTCAACCGGAGGAATATCTGGATCGGCAGCGCCATCACCGTCTTCCTCCTGGGGCCCTCCATCAATATCTTCGCCGGCATCATGGCGGAGCTGGGGATGGTCCCCCCCGCCGGCTGGGCCGGGAAGATCGCCATGAACGTGGCGGGGGTTTTCCTCACCGGCCTGGGCATCGCCATCTATATGCTGCCCGATTACGGGGTGGGGGCCATGGAGGCGGTGATGATCTTCCTCTCCCAGAAGCTCCACATCCCCTACGGCCCCACCCGCATCGCCATGGACTGCACCTGGGGGGTCATCGGCTTTTTCCTGGGGGGCACCCTGGGGGTGGGCACCGTCATCGGCGCCTTCGGCATCGGCGCCAGCCTGGACCTCTCCTTCCGCCTCATGAAGAAGTGGTGGGGGGATAAAATCCCCCAAGGCAAATAGGCCCGGCAGGCCGGGCGGCCAAGTCCGTGAGCTGCGGTTCGTGAATCGCCAGTTTGTGCGCCGCTCTTTGGGGGCCGGAGGCCCCCACCCTTCCCACTGCGTGGCGCTTCCCTCTACCTTAGATTTGCCTGAATCGCCGGGATTCATTTTACCTTGTGCCATGGGTAGAGTTTCGGTTTGAGAAATTGTCAGACAGAAGCCCGACGCCGGTGTCGCCACTTTCTTGATCAAAAGAAAGTGGCCAAAGAATCCGCTGCGCGGGGCCTCTTTCTGGTATTACTCCGGTCGCACCGGA
>CAJFUT010000230.1 GCA_904420255.1 uncultured Angelakisella sp.
GGCGGCCTTCAGGGCCTCCAGGGCCACATAGTAGGCGTCGTAGCCCATGGCGGTGACGGCCGCGATGGTGTCGTTGCCGCCGTTGTTGGTGAGGGCGGTGGAATCGGAGTTAATCCACGCCTTGATCCCCTCGTCAAACTCGGGGGAGCCGCCCTCCTGGTAGAAGGTGGAAACATAAAGCTGGACGTTGGAGCCGGCGGCGGCCTCCAGGACCATGTTGCTGTCCAGGGTATCGGAACCCTGAATGGGGATCTCCAGACCCATATCGGCGGCCAGCTTCACGATCTGGGTGGAGTAGGCGATGGAGACGGGGCAGAAGATGACGTCGGCGCCCTCGGCCACCGCCTTGTTGAGGTAGGTGGTGAAGTCGGAGGTATTGGTGGGGAAGGAATCCTTCACCACCTCGCCGCCGAAGGCCTGCTCAAAGTAGCTGATGAGGCCCTGGTCGTACTCGTTGCCCAGCTCACCCAGGAGGTAGGCTTTCTGGGCGGAGAACTTCTCCTTGGCGAAGTTCGCCAGCACGGTGCCCTGGAAGGGATCCAGGAAGCAGATGCGGAAGTAGTAATCGTTGCCCGCGGTGACGCCGGGGTTGGTGCAGGAAATGCCGATGGCAGAAAGCCCGGCTTCTCCGAACACGGGGCCGCCGGCGATGGAAACGCCGGAGCCGTAGGAGCCCAGCACCAGGGCCACGTTCTGGCTCACCAGCTCGGCGGCGGCGGTGGGGGCCTTGGCCGGGTCGGAGCCGTTGTCGGCGTAGACCAGCTGGACATCATAGGTGGTGCCGCCGATCTCTACCGAGGGGGTTTCGATGTTGGCATATTGCATCCCCAGCATCTCCTGCTTCCCGCCGGCGCCGGAGTCCCCGGTGGAGGGCTCAAAGACGCCGATTTTGATGACGTTCCCGCCGTCGCCGGAGGCGGCAGGGGAAGCCGCGTCCCCGGAACCGGAGGCGGAAGCCGCGGGGGATCCGCCGCAGCCGGCCAGCATGGTGAGGGCGAGGGCCAGGGTCAGTACAATGGCAAGTAGCTTTTTCATACCGCAAAATCCTCCAAACATATTTGGTTTTTGCCTCTTTTCCGCAATCCATGGAATTTTGTATCCGAATCAAATCCATGTATTGCAGTCCATTATACTCCCTCTCGCCCAAAAATGCAATACATTTTTCTACCAATTTCAAAAACATTGATTCTTCTCACAAGCGCCCAAAAACAAGCCCCTATGGAAAGTGATTTTTTGTGGCGGCAAAACCGCATATTTTCAGATTCTTTTCTACGTGTACATATTTAAAATCATTTGTCTTTTATTAAAATACAAAATCCCGAACAAGATTTTGAATTTTTAAAAATCAAAAATTTCATTTTTGAGGATCTCACAAAAAAAGGAGGGGTTTCCCCCTCCTCAGTCGCCGGTTCCCCGGCGGTCAGGCCTTGGAATTCTGGTACTGCCTCCCCAGGAAGGCCGCCCCGATGATGCCGGCGTCGTTCCCCAGCTGGGCCGCCGTGATGCGGCAGCGGTCCGCCATCAGGGGGATATACACCAGCTCCCGCACCCGGCGCCGCAGGGGCTCCAGGAGCTTTTCCCCCTGGGCGGAGATGCCGCCCCCGATGACCACCACATCGGGCTCCAGGAGGTTGATGAGGTTGGCCACCCCGCAGGCCAGGTAATCCAGGTACCGCTCCACCACAGCCGCGGCGGTGGGATCCCCGGCGTCCCGGGCGTCAAAGACGGTGCGGCCGCTGACCCGCGCCGGGTCCCCCTGGCAGAGCTGCCAGAGGAGGGAGCCGGGGGCCTCCTCCATGGCCCGGCGGGTCTGGGCGATGAGGGCGGTGGCGGAGGCGTAGGCCTCCCAGCAGCCCCGGTGGCCGCAGGTGCAGGGCTCCCCGTCCTGGCAGATCACCATATGCCCGCCCTCGGCGGCCATGCCCCGGTCGCTGCCGTCCAGAATGACGCCGGTGCCGATGCCGGTGCCCAGGGTGACGGTCACCGAACGGGCCGCCCCCCGGGCCGCCCCGGCGATGGCCTCGGCGTAGGCGGCGGCGTTGGCGTCGTTGGCCAGGTACACCCGCTTGCCCCCCAGCCGGCGGCTGAGCCGCTCCGCCATGGGGTCGTCGGTGAGGCCCAGGTTGCCGGAAAAGCGGTTGATCCCCCGGGCCGGGTCAATGTAGCCGGGGGAGCCCATCCCCACCCATTCCACCTCCGCCGGGGAGATCCCCGCCTTGGCGGCGGCCTCCCGGACCACCCGGGCCAGGGCCTCCGCCAGGGCTTCCCCGTCCACCCCCCGGGGGGTGGGGGCGGAGGCGGCGGCCAGGATATGGTATTCCTCGTCCACGATCCCCGCCGCGATGTTGGTTCCTCCCAGGTCGATGCCGCAGTAATAATTCATAAAAGGACCTCCTCCTTCATATCAATGAACGAATGGGACAGGCCGGAAGCCCGCCGGAGAGCCGTCCCCGCCATCCGGCCCCAGAGGGCGCAGGAGCTTTGGAAGCTCCAAGGGGTCAGGGGCGGGCTGGAGAACCATCCCCGCCATCCGGCTCCAGAGGGCGCAGGAGCTTTGGAAGCACTGAGGGGTCGGGGGCGGGATGAAAAGAGGTGTAGTCCCGGCGCCAGGGGACGCCCCGCTCCGCCAGGAGGGCCAGAAAGTCCTCCGGCGGAGGGGCCTCCACCTCCACCGGCTCCCCGGTGAGGACATGGGGAAAGCCCACCCAGCCGCAGTGAAGGGCCTGGCGCCCCAGGGAGGGCTCCTCCCTGCCGCCGTAAAAGACGTCCCCAGCCAGGGGGCGGCCCAGGTAGGAGAGATGGACCCGGATCTGGTGGGTGCGGCCGGTGTGGAGGACAAAGCCCAGAAGGGACACCCCCTCCCCCTCGGCCAGGACATGGTACTCGGTGACGGCCTGCTGCCCCTCGGGGGTAACGATGCGGCGCATCTCCAGGGGGCGCTCCCGCTGGATGGGCAGGTCGATGAGGCCGGTGGGAAAGGGCATCCGGCCCTGGGCCAGGGCGAAATACCGCTTTTTCACCGCCTTCCACAGCTTCCCGGCGGCGAACTGGTTCTTGGCCGCCACCACCGCCCCGGTGGTGTCCTTATCCAGGCGGTTCAGGGGGCGGAAGGGGGTGACCTCCCCGGTTTCGGCGCAGTGGGCGGCGTAGACCGAGGCAAGGGTGCCGTAGATATGCCCCCCGGACTGGTGGCAGGGCATCCCCGGCGGCTTGTTGTAGACAATGACGTCCTCGTCCTCAAGGAGGATGGGCACCGGGATATGGCAGAGGGGCATCCCCTTGGCGCCCTCGGGGAGATTTACCTCCAGGACATCCCCGGGGGCCAGGGGATCCACCGTGCGGATGTGCTCCCCGTTGAGGAGGAGGCCCCGGGGCAGTTTTTTCAGGGAGATGAGGACCCTGCCGGAAAAGCCCTGCTTCCCCCGGAGGAACTGCTCCACCGTCCTCCCCCGGTCCTCCTCCCCGATGGTGTACCGAATGGTGCGCAAGGCTCTCCCCCTTCCCCGCGGCCCTTTTGGAGGGAAGGGCCGCTTTCAGGGAGATTATAGCACACCCCGGCGGGAAGGTTCAACATTGACAAATGCTCCCCGCTGTTTTATCCTGAAAGAAAAGGGACAGAACCTCATTGAGGCGGAAGGAGGCTTCTCATGGACAAAGAGATCGTCCGCAGGCTGGACTCCATGACCCAGCTTCAGGAGCTCACCCCCAGGCAGCGGAAAAACATCCTGGCCCTGGTGGAGCTGCTGGAAACCGAATACGGCATCGTCCTGGGCCGGCGCCAGGCGGAAATGTTCATCTCCCACCTGGCCGAAACCTTCCGCCGCATGGACCACGGGGAAACGGTGGCCTACATGGAGGAGGCCGCCGCCGGCCAGCTCCGGGCTTTCGGCGGCAGCGGCACCGTGGACCATATGCTCCGGGATTTCAGCCGGATCACCGGCGTCCGGTTCCCCAAAAGCGAGGAGGAATATATGAAAATGTACCTTTCCTCCCTCCTATCCTACAACAACCACTGAAAAATATGCGGAGGCTCCCCCTTGAGCGGGGTGCCTCCGTTCGTTGGGGGACTATTTTTCCCCTTCCTTTCCATCCGCCCCTTCCCCGCCCTTTTTCCGGGTGAGGCCCAGGTCCTCCCCCAAAAGCCGCCCCGGGGTCAGGGCGTCCCGGCCGTACCTCCCCCGGACCTGGTCCATGGCGGCCTCCAGCTTTTCCTGGCGGAGCCGCCGCTCCCGGGTCCCCTGGCTTTCAAAGAGGGTGAGCTGGTCCCCCTCCTCCCCCTCGGTGAGGGAGGTGCCGGTCACCGCCAGCATCCGGATGGGGGCGGTGAGGCTCCAGCTTTCCCGGATCAGCTCCAGGGCGGCCCGGCCGATCTCGCTGGAAAGGTGGCTGGGGTGGGGCAGGGGCTTCTGCCGGGAGATGGTGCGGAAGGCCGGGTCCTTGATCATCACCTGGACGGTGCGGCACCGCAGGCCGTGCTTGCGCAGCCGGGCGGCGACGCTGTCCGCCAGGGCCGCCACCCCGGCGGAAATATCCTCCAGCCCCACAAGGTTCCGGGAAAAGGTGATGCTGTTGCCCACCGACTTCACCTCCCGCTCCTCATAGGCCGACCGCACCGGGCTGTCGTCCTCCCCCCGGGCGTACCGCCACAGCTCCCGGCCCAGCTTCCCCAGGCGGCGGGTCAGCAGCTCCGGGTCTGCCGCCGCCAGCGCCCCCACGGTGCTGATGCCCAGCTCCTCCAGGGCCTTTTTGGTGGCTCCCCCCACAAAGAGGAGGGCACCCGCCGGCAGGGGCCAGACCAGGCTGCGGTAGTTTTCCCGGCTGACCACGGTGGTGGCGTCGGGCTTTTTGTAATCGCTGCCCAGCTTGGCGAAGATTTTGTTCCAGCTCACCCCCACCGAGATGGTGAGCCCCGTTTCCTCCCGCACCCGCCGGCGCAGCTGGTCGGCGATCTCCTTCCCCTCCCCGAAAAGGCGGCGGCTGCCGGTGACGTCCAGCCAGCTTTCGTCGATGCCGAAGGGCTCCACCTGGTCGGTGTACTGCTGGTAAATGAGGTTGACGATCCGGGAATATTCCTCGTATTTTTCCCGGTGGGGCGGCACCAGCACCAGGCCCGGGCACTTCCGCCGGGCCTGCCAGATGGTTTCCGCCGTCTGGACCCCCTTCTCCTTGGCCAGCTGGTTTTTGGCCAGGATGATGCCGTGGCGCTGCTCCGGGTCGCCGCAGACCGCCATGGGCACCCGCCGGAGCTCCGGCCGCAGGAGGCACTCCACCGAGGCGTAAAAGCCGTTGCAGTCGCAATGGAGGATGGTCCTCTCCCCCGCCTCTCCCATAAGCCGCCCCCTTTCCGCCGAAGCGAAGAATATATGTTCTTATTTTATGATACCACAGCTTGCCCTTCCGCGCAAGGCTCCTCGAAAGCCACTCGGCTGCGCTTTCCAATAATAATGCATAAAAAATCACTTATATTTGTCGATTTTTTCACTTTCCTCCTTGAGTTGTAGTATAATCTACCGTGATTTCGCTCAAAGGAGTTCGGTTCTTTTGAAAAAAATCAACCTCTTGCCCAAAACCTTCCAGCTTTTGGAAAGCATGGGGCTCCCCGCCTGCTCCGAAAGGTGCTGCCGCCTGGCTGTCACCGTCCACCTGGCGGCCCAGGAGGACCAGCTGTGGGACCCAGCCGCCCTCTACCCCACGGCGGCGGCCCTCTGCCGCACCTCCCCCGCCTCCCTGGAGCAGAGCATCCGCGCCGCCGCGGAGGACTGCTGGGAAAGGGGGCGGCCGCTTCTGGAGGAGGCCGCTCAGGCTCCCCTGACCGGCAGGCCGGAGCCCTCCCAGCTCATTCGGATCCTGGTGCTGCATCTGAGCCGGCAGTGAACCTCCCCTCCCTTCCTCTCATAGAAATGGAGGGAGGTGATCCCAATGAAAATTCTCGGGGAATTTCCCTACAGCCGGGAGGCGGCGGTGGACTACGCGGCCCGTTGGGCATACGGGCGCAACCCCAAATACTACGATTTTGAACAGATCGGCGGCGACTGCACCAATTTCGCCTCCCAGTGCATCCTGGCCGGCTCCGCCGGCGTCATGAACTTCACCCCCACCTTCGGCTGGTACTACCTGGACCTGAACCATCGGGCCCCCGCCTGGACCGGCGTTGTTTTCCTTTACAATTTTCTGACCGGCAACCAGGGCCCTGGCCCCTTTGGCCGGGAAGCGGAAATGGCGGCCGTCCTCCCCGGGGACCTCTGCCAGCTGAAGCTGGGGGGCGAAGCCTTCCAGCACAGCCCCGTGGTGGTGGCGGCGGGAAGCCCGCCCTCCCCCTCCAACATCCTGGTGGCTGCCCATTCCTTTGACGCCTGGCGGCGGCCCCTCAGCACCTATCCCTATACCCAGCTGCGCTTCATCCACATCGAGGGGTACCGCGCCCTCCGGGAGGAGCCGTAGGCCGCCCCGGAAATCAGCCCCCGGAAAAGGCTTGACTTAGACAGGGCTCCAGGATATAAAATGGGAAAGGAAGCCGCCCCGCGGCGGGAGTCCCCATCCAGGGCCCGTTTTCCCGCCGGGGCGTATTTACCAAAATCAAGGGAGGATTCTTATGAAGGTCATTCTCATCAACGGCAGCCCCCATGCCCACGGCTGCACCTACACCGGCCTTTCCATCATCGGCGAAAAGCTGGCGGAGCACGGCATCGACAGCGAGATCATCCAGGTGGGGACCAAGCCCGTCTCCGGCTGCATCGCCTGCATGGGCTGCGCCAAGGCGGGCCGCTGCGTCCTGCCCGACGACGGCGTCAACGCCGCCGCGGCGAAGGTCCGGGACGCCGACGGCCTGGTCCTGGGCTCCCCTGTCCATTACGCCTCGGCCAGCGGCAGCGCCACCGCCTTCTTCGACCGGCTGTTCTACAGCCTGGGCCACAGCGGCGCTTCCCTGCGGATGAAGCCCGGCGCCGCCGTGGTGAGCTGCCGCCGGGGCGGCGCCAGCGCCACCTTCGACCAGCTGAACAAGTACTTCACCATCAACCAGATGCCGGTGGTTTCCTCCTGCTACTGGAACCAGATCCACGGCTACACCCCCGAGGACGTCTACGCTGACGAGGAAGGGGTCTACACCCTGCGGCTGCTGGCGGACAACATGGCCTACCTCCTCCGCTGCATGGAGAAGGCCGCCCTCCCCTTGCCGGAGCAGCCGCCCCGGGTGTTCACCAACTTTATCCGCTGACCCCCAGGCAAAGGCCCGGATCTGTCTGACCGCGTCGAAAAGGCCCTCCATTTTTCCGGAGGGCCCTTTTTCGCGAGGTTTCGGGGCCGGCAGCAGTACAGAAAACAATTGACACAGTGACAACTTATATGTTATCATAAGGTTGTTACTTCCGGGCCCTGCCGCCCGGCTTTCAAAAGAAAGGTATCGGTTGTCCTATGAAAAACTCCATCAACCCTCCCGTTTATTCCCAGGTCGCCTTCGACATCGCCGCCAAGATCGCGGCGGGGGAAATCCCCGTCGGCGAACGCTTCACCGGGCGCTCCCTCATGGGCTCCCAGTACGGCGTTTCCCCGGAAACCATCCGCCGGGCCATGCGGCACCTGGAGGATATGGGCATCATCTCCACCCAGGCCAACGTGGGCTCCACCGTCCTTTCCCAGAAGCGGGCGGTGGAATACGTGGA
>CAJFUT010000231.1 GCA_904420255.1 uncultured Angelakisella sp.
GGCTTATCCTCCCCGCCGGTGGAGAGGACCCATTCCTCGTCCTTCAATTCCCCGTAATGGCCGCCGGGGCGGTGGATGTCGGTGAGGACCAGCGCCCCGAAGGGCCCGATCACCAGGTGGTCGGCGGTGACCTCCCCCTTCTTATCGGCGAGGGTGACGCCGTCCAGCACCTTCCATTCCCGCAGGGGGGCCATGGAACGGAGGGCCCTGGAAATGCCCTTGCGGGTGACCTCGCTCTTTTTCTCCAGGCTGCGGCTGCGGCGGTAGGCCCAGACGGCCAGGATCATGCCGATGCCGATGAGTGTCCAGTAAAAAATACCGCTGTATTGATCCACTGTGAAAATTCCTCCCAGGGCGGAGGGCGCTCCGCCTTTTCTTAAAGAAATATTGTACCACAAAGCGGATGCTTTTCCAACCGCTCTTTCCCAAATTTAACATTCTGTTTCTTGACACCCCCGCTCAAATGGGTATAATGGACAAGGAACAGCGTCGGCGGGCCGCCGGGAAACCGGCTGCCGGCCCGCTTCACGATTTTCCTGGGAAAGGCGGTGTTTCCTTGCAAAGGCTGCTGCTCATCTTCTCCTGCATCATCCTGGTGATCCTCTTTGCCCTCCAGGGCTTCCAGCCCCAGTACCGGCTCCCCACCTCGGAGCAGCTGGAGGAGGACACCGTCTACGAGGAAGGGGACGGCCCGGAGCAGGCCCTGGCGGAAATCTACTTCGACGTGGAGATCATGGGGGTGCAGGAGGCCACCAGCGAAAAGCTGGAGAGCGAATTCGGCCTGGACCCCTCCATCTGGCTCTCGGTCCACGGGCGGTACACCAACGGACGGTTCGGCATCGCCGACGTCTTTATGATCCGCCCCCGGGTGGGCTACGAGGACGAGGTCCGGGAAGCCCTGGAAACCATCAAGCTCTCCCGGATGAACCTTTTCCGGAATTTCGACGTCTACAATTCCCTTTCCATCGCCGAAAACGGCTCCATCTACCGCCGGGGGGATTACTACATCCTCCTGATGATCGAAGACGAGGAGCGGGCCCGGGAGATCATCAGCCAGTACATCCCCCGGTAAGCCTTCGGTAAAAAGACGCGGCAAAAAGCCAGAGGGCGCGCCCTCTGGCTTTTCTTCTGCCTGTCAGTCCTCAAAGTCGCAGGAAACCCGCTGGGTGATCACCTGATGGACAAACTGCTGGACCTCCTTGTGGAGGGGGTGGTCCCGGTAGAAATTCAGGGCCGCCAGGTCCCGGTACTGCCCCACCAGGCAGAGGTCAAAGCCCCCGGGGACCACGTTGCGGCCCACCTTCAGGGAGATGAGGCCGTCGATCTTCCCCACCAGCCCCTCCAGGCGCTCCTTCATCACCGCGGCGTTGGTGTCCTTGGTGCCCCCCGCCGCCTCGTCCTTCAGGTTCCACATGACAATATGAGTGACCATGCTGCTTCCGCCTTTCTTTAATTTTCAAAAGGGATACCTTCCGTGGACAAGGGGCAATACGGTTTTCCGGGGCTGGAATGGCCCCCGCCGTCGTTTTCCTCCTTGCCTTGCGGAAAGCAAACCCGCGTCGTCAGCCTCGCCGGGAACCCTTCCAGCCTCCGGAAAACTCCTTCGGACCGGCCGGGAGCGGAAAAAGCGGCGGTGGCAAGGCCGCAGGACGAAGGCTTGCTTGCGGGGGCCGAGGACGAGAACGCAGGCAGCGCCGGTTTTTCGCCCCGTCCGGCGTGTTGACCTTTGTCCATGGAAGGTAAGATTATTATGAAGCAGCGAAGGAGGTTTGTCAAATCCTCCCGGCCGGTCAGCCGTTCCAGCCCCAGATTCGGATGAGGCTCTGGTAGGGGTACGGGTAGGCGCCGGCGGGGAAATCCACAAGGTCGGCGGTATTGGAGGCCACCAGGTAATCCACCGTGCGGCCCTCCCCGTCGGCCACCACGCCGGTGATGAGGACGGCGTGGCGCAGGTCCCCGGGGGCGGGGCCCAGCTGGAGGATATCCCCCGGCTCCCCGCTGAAATAGGGGGCGTCCACGCCGGCCTGGAGGCCCCAGCCCCCCGCGTTCCCCGCCGCGTATTCCCGGAAGTCCCCCACCGCCGACCAGGAGGCCGAGCGGCCCCAGGCCCCGGCGGTGACGCTGGGGGATTCCCCGTACCACTTCCAGATGTGGTCCCCGGCGGTGTCCATGGGGATGCCCCCCGCCGCCAGGCACTGGGAAACAAAATTCTGGCAGTTTCCCCCGTAAAGGTCATAGGCGGGCCAGTCCTCACTGCGCCTGCCCACCCACTGCCGGGCGTATTCCACCGCGGCCCGGCGGTCATAGGGATTCCCCGCCTCCAGGGCGGGGATGGGGGCCTCGGTCCCCCGGAGGGCGGTGTATTCCCTGGCCCGCTCCTGGAGCTCCAGGCTCCTGCCATAGTAATCCCAGCCGGGCTCCTCCTGCTCCCACCAGTCGGCCGGCCCTTCCCCCACCGCCACGGCCTCCCCTTCCCCGGCGGAGAGCATCCAGCCCAGGCTCCCCAGCTGGCGGTGGGAGCGGATCCGCCAGCCCGCCTCCCCTTTTTCCAGGACAAAAAGATGCTCCGCCCCGAAGGTCCTGGAGTCCACCTGGGGGTGGGCGGAGAAATTCTGGGTGTCGTCCAGCCGCAGGAACACCTCCAGGCTGCCGTCCTCCTGATCGGCAGCCTCCACACAGTCCAGGGTATAGGCGTAATCCGCCAGGCTCAGGTCGGTGCGCTGGGCCTTCCGCACCCCGATGAGGTAGTCCAGGGTGGCTTCGTCCCGCTCCTCCTGGCCGGCCAGGGCGAAATGTTCCTCCAGGGAACCCGTTTCCAGCCGGGCCAGGGAACCGTACCAGCTGTGGAAGTAGCCCAGCAGCAACTCCCGCTGCTCCTGGTTCAGCAGGCTTTTCCCCCCGGCCAGGAACCGCCCCTGCCCCAGGATTTTCTGCTCCTCCGGCTCCTGGGGCTGGGGCGCCGCCTGGGGCTCCCCGGTGCCGCACGCCCCCAGGATCAAAAGCGCCCCCATTGCCGCGGCCAGCCCGGCCCGGTTCTTTCTTTTCCTGCCGCCCATCCTTCCCGGCCTCCCTTCGCCATCCCGCTGTATGAAAAATATGAGGGGGCGGCGGCAAAATATGCGGGGGCACCTGCAAGGGGGCAAAGGAGGGCCGCCGGCTCAAAAACCGGCGGCCCTGCCGCGGATTCAGAAAAGGGAGGCTCCCCAGACGCCGGAGCCTCCCTCATCGTTATTTGGAGGAGTAGTTGGTATAGGTGACAAAGCCGTCGTAGAGCTTGCCCAGGTAGCCGAAGGAGAGGCCGGTGCCGATGGCCACCGCCTCCACCGGGTTCTCGGCCAGGCGGGCCTGGATGCGGATGCGGCTGCTGATGAGCTTGTCCATCCCGCCCAGCATACTGCCGCCGCCGGTCATGATGAGGCCGTTCTGCTCGATGTCCGCCACCAGCTCGGGAGGGGTGCGCTCCAGCACCGACTGGAGGGCCAGGATGATATGCTCCACCTCCACCGCCAGAGGCTCGATCAGCTCCTGGCTGGTGATGGAGATGCGCTGGGGCAGGCCGGTGACCAGGTTGCGGCCCTTCACCTCGTATTCCTCGCCGCTGGCGTCGTCGGGCCAGACGGTGGCGATGTCCCGCTTGATGCGGTCGGCGGTGTTGTCGCCGATGAGGACGTTGTAGGTGCTGCGGATATATTTGATGATGGCCTTGTTGAAGGTGTTCCCCGCCATCTTGAGGCTGGTTTTGCAGACGATGCCGTTGAGGGAAAGCACCGCGATGTCGCTGGTGCCGCCGCCGATGTCCAGCACCGCCACCCCCCCGGGGACGGTGATATCGATGCCCGCCCCGATGGCCGCCGCCACCGGCTCCTCGATGAGGAACACGTTCCGGGCGCCGGAGGAGATCACCGTGTCGATGACCGCCCGGGATTCCACCTCGGTGATGGCCGAGGGGACGCAGACGCAGACCCGGGGCTTGAAGAACTTGCTGGGATTGATCTTCTTGAAGAAGTGCTTCAGCATTTCCTCGGTGACCTCGTAGTCCGAGATGACCCCGTCCTCCAGGGGGCGGACCACCCGGATCAGGTCGGAGGTCTTGCCCAGCATTTCGTAGGCCGACTGGCCCACCGCCATGACTTTGTTGGTGCGGGCGTCCAGGGCCACAATGGAGGGCTCCTTCAGGACGATGCCCTTGCCCGCCACGTAAATGAGGGTGGTGGCGGTGCCGAGGTCGATGCCGATGTCGTTGCTAAACACGGTTCCAACTCCCCTTTGCAAATCCTCGTGATATATCCTCGTTCCCCCGCCGCCCAAAGGGCTGCGGGCATAATTTTACATCGTACCAAATTGTAGCATGGTTTTATGTCCATTGTCAAAAGATTTTGCGAACGCCCTGTGAATGGCGCCGCCTTGTGACAGTTTTGGCCGCAGCCCCGGCAATTATGCCCCCGAAAGCGGGGCAGGCCCCCGCACCCCTTTTCATGTCCGTGAGAGAAGTCTTTCAATGGCGCAGGTTTGTGCGCCGCTCTGCCCGGCAGGCCGGGCGGCCTGGCCGGTCCCGAACGGGATGAAAGCCCCGGTGGGGCTTTCAAGGCCACGTTCCCGACCGAAGGGAGGGATGTCCGTAAGAGAAGCGCCTACATGGCGGAAGGCTGTACCCCGCTCTTTGGCTACGCAAGGTTCGTTTCTGTTTTTACTCCGGTCGCAGCGCGACCCCGGGCTTCACCTTCTCTGCCGAGAGAAAGTGACAAAGACGGGCTGCGCCGGGCGTCTTTCCGTTTTTGTTCTGCTCTCTGCGCCGGGATGCTTTTAGATTGTGCCATGGGTAATGCGGTGGTTTGAGAA
>CAJFUT010000232.1 GCA_904420255.1 uncultured Angelakisella sp.
CGCCGCTTCCTCTCCCTGGCGGACCTCCAGGAGCGGGCCCGGGCCGGGGAACGGTTCCCCCTCTGCTTTGTGGACCTCCACATCCCCTGGGGCGGCAAAGCCTCTCCCGCCGAAACGGTGCGGCAGCTGGAGCCGGACACTCTGATTGTTTCCCTTTCCACAGTGCTGGAGCTGGGCCGGCTGGACCATTCCCGCCCCTTTGCCTGCCTGGCCGTCCCCGTCAGCAGCGGGGCCCTCTTTCCGGTCCTGGACCAGGCCCTCGCCAGAATCCAGGAGCTTTTCGCCCGCACCCTGGAGGTGCGCGTCCCGGGAGGCCCCCGCTACCTGCCCTTCCACCAAATCGCCCTGGCCTGTTACCACGACCACCGGCTCCTGTTCCACATGGCGGACGGGGAAAAAATATGGAGCAACAGCCTCCGGGCCCCCTTCAAGGAGCTCTGCGCGCCGCTGCTCCAGGACAGCGCCTTCGTCCAGGTGGCCGCCGCCTGCATCGCCAATCTCCACTACGTGGACTCCATCCAGGGAAGAAGGCTTCTGATGCGGGACGGCATTTCAGCCGCCATCCCCCGGAAAAATTTCGCCCAGGTCTGCCAGGCGCTGAGCGCCTTCCAGAACGGCGCCGCGCCGGAATAAGCCGCCCGGAAACGGCTGTGCCGACGGCGGCCGGGACTCCTCCCCCGGAGCCCCGGCCGCTGTTTTATTTCCCGCTTTCTACTCCTGGCTCCCACCGGACGCCTCCGGCGGCTCACCGGCCTCCCCGGGACCGTTTCCCTCCGGCGGCTCGGGAGGCTGCCCCTCCCCCTCCATCGGCGGACGCTCCTTCCCCGGCTCCCCCTCGGGGGGCTCCGGGCGCTCCCCCGCCGGGCCTCCGGGGCCGCCCGCGCCGCGGTTCTCCTCCACGCTCTGGGTGGTGACAGCGCCCTGCTCCTGGCCGCCCTGGGCCTCCTCATAAACGCCGGCCAGGGCCCCGTCCTCGCCGCTGCCGGTGCCGCCGGTGAGGATGGTATACTCCACCCCCTCCTGGAGCTCCGGCGCGGAATAAAGCACCTGGCTGTACTCCCGGGCGGGGGCGAAGGCCGCCAGCAGCTCCTCCCCCTCCCGGACCTGGACCAGGGTGCCGGCTTCCTGGGCCTGGGAAAGGTTCAGCGCCAGGGACCGCTGGGCGGAGCCCTCCGCCGGCATGGTGCTGCTGGCGCCTGTGGCCATGACCACGCCGCCGTTGATGAGCAGCTCCCCGTCGCAGTCCAGGCCGCCGCTCATATCCCCGGTGGCGCTCATGGCGAGGACCCGGCCCCCGTTGACGGCGAGGGAGCCGTTGGAATCGATGCCGTCGCCGCCGGCGTCGATGCGGATATCTCCGCCGTTGATGGTGATGACGCTGACGCCGTCGTTGTTGGCGTTGAAGCCGTCGTCCATGGAGGCCACCGAAATGGTCCCCCCGTCAATGGTCAGGTGCAGCTCGGTGGCGATGCCCTCCTCCCGGTTCCCCGTGACCTCCAGGGCCCCGTCCCCGGAGATGGTGAGGCTGGGGACGCTGTAGAGGGCGCCGTCATATTCGCCGCCGTCCCCCCCGTCGGAAAGGGCGTTGGCGCTCCCCGCCGCCAGGGTCACCAGGGCCTCGCCGGCGTCCTGGAAAAGGATGGCGGCGCCGTCGGGATTGTGGATTTCGGCGCCGGCCAGGATCAGCTCCACCGCCTGCTCCGGGGCGTTCACCACCACGCCCCCCTCCAGGGCGCCCGCAAGTCGGTAAACACCCCCGGCGGTGATGTTCACCGTGCCGTCCACCAGGGCCGCCGCGCCGGTGCCCTGGATGTCCACCCCGTCCTCGGAAAGGGTGATGACCGTCTCCGAAGCCTGGCTCTGGGACGAAACGCTCACCGCGTCGGAAGCGGACTGGGAGGCTCCCGTCCCCTGGGCGGCGCAGGCGGAAGCCAGGGCCAGGCCGAGGCAGAGGGCGGAAGCGGAGAGGACTCTTTTTCTCGGATTCATATTGCTACCTCCGGATTCCAGAATGGATTTTGCCATGGTCTAATTATGGATGCCCGGAGTGATTTGCATATGTGGGGTGTGTGAAGGGGCAGTGAATATTTGACCCCCTTCGCGCGGGGCGGGCGCCCCCTGGGGAACAGGGAAAGCAGCGGCCGGGGGGCCGGCGCGGCGCCGGCTCCCCGGCCTTGCGAAAGAAAGCGGCGGGCCCCCTTCGGGCAGTTTTGCCGGGGAAGCCTTATTTTACTGGCCTGCTTTGGCCGTCTCCTTGGCGGCCCTGCGTGCCTCCCTGCGGCGGCGCCGGTCCTCGGGGTCGAAGATCAGGTAGAAGGTGGGGATCAGCACCAGGGTCAGGAGGGTGGACATGGTGAGGCCGCCGATGACCACCACCGCCATGCTCTCCATCATCTCCACATCGGAGCCCACCGCCATGGGGATCAGGCCCACGATGGTGGTGAGGGTGGACATGAGGATGGGCCGCAGGCGGGAGATCCCCGCCTGGCGCAGGGCCTGGCGGACCTCCATATTGTAATCCCGCCGCAGGATGTTGGTGTAGTCGATGAGGACGATGGCGTTATTCACCACCATACCCACCAGCATGACAACCCCCAGCAGGGACGCCATATTGATGGAGGACCCGGTGATGGCGAGGCCCAGGATGGAGCCCACCAGGGCGAAGGGCACCGAGATCATCACCACCAGGGAGAACCGCACCGATTCAAACTGGATGGCCATCACGGCAAAGACCAGGTAGATGGCCACCAGAAGGGCCTGCCCGATGGCGGCGAACTCCTCATACATCTGGTCCATGGAGGTGCCCTGGGCGATTTCCACGCCCTCGGGCAGTTCTACATTCTGAGCGATATCCGCCATGACCCGCGCGCTGAGCTCCGCGGTATTCAGCCCCACCTGGGGGGTGCCGGTGACTGTCACCAGGTAGTCCCCATCCTGGCGGGTGATGGAGGTGGGGGCCTCGGCGTAGATGATCTCCGCCATATCGGTGAGGGCCGCCTTGCCGCCGGTGGGGGTATCCACCATCATGCCGTAAAGGTCGCTGACATCCTGGAACCGGTCGGTGGGCAGCTCCACCATCACCGAGTATTCGGTGCCGCTGTCCATCAGGGTTGTGGCCTCCACGCCGGAAAGCTGGCTGCGCACCGAGGAGAGGACGGTGGCGGGGGTCATGTTCACCGAGGCGGCCAGGACGGGGTCCACCACAATCTCGGCCCGGGGGGCGCCGTCGGAAAGGCTGGTGGTGACGCTGTCGAATTCCGGCATGGCCGCCATGCGGTCGCGGATCACCTCCGCCTGCTCCTCCAGGTCGCTGAGATTCCCGCCCTGGAGGTTCACCTCAACCGTACCGCCGGAGAGCATGGACATCATGCTGACGGTGGAAACGTCCACGCTGCAGTTGGGGACGCTCTTGGAAAGCTCCCGGATGGTCTGGACGAATTCGTCGTCGGTCATGGAGGCGTCGTCCCTGAGGGTGACGGTGATGCTCCCGGTACCGCCCCCCATCATGCTGGTGATGCCGCTGCCGCTCCCCACCGACATGGTATAGGATTCCACATCGGGCTGGGAGCTGACCATTTCCTCCAGCCGGCTCATAATCTCGTTGGTGGACTCCAGGTTCAGGCCGTTTTTGGTTTCCACCGAAAGCTGGATCTGGCCGCTGGACATATCGGGGATCAGCTCCTGGGGCACGGCGGTATAGAGGACCAGGGCCACCACCACCAGCGCCACCGCGGTGAGGACCACCAGCCTGCGCCTGTCAAAGAGCTTCGCCATAACGCCGCCGTACCAGGCCTCCAGGCGGCGGACCAGTCGGTTGCCCAAAAAGTCGGTCTTTTCCCTGGGCCTCATCTTCACAAAGAGGAGGGGTACCAGGGTCAGGGCGCTGATGAGGGATGCGGTGAGGGAGAAGACGATGGTATAGCAGATATCCCGGAAAAGCTGCCCCGCCAGGCCCTCCATCATGCCGATGGGCAGGAACACCACCACGGTGGTGAGGGTGGAGGCGACGATGGAGCCCATCACCAGCTCGGCGCCCTTGGTGACATTTTCCTCAAAGGTCCGCTCGATGGTGCCGGATTTGAAGCAGCTGTCCAGCACCACGATGGAGTTGTCCACCAGCATACCGATGCCGATGACCAGGCCGCCCAGGGAGATCAGGTTGATGCTCATGCCCATGAGGGCCATGAGGATGAGGGTGGCCAGCACCGAGAAGGGCATGGAAAGCCCGATGATGAGGGAGGCTTTCCATTCGCCCAGGAAGATCCAAAGCACCACCACGGCGATGGCGAGGCCCTCCACCAGGGAAACGGCCACATTGGAAAGGTTATCCGTAATGTCCTCGCCGCTGTTGTAGGTGACCTCCATCGCGAGGCCCAGGTTGCTCTGGTTCAGGCGGTCCACCAGGGCGGAGGCCTGGCGGCAGATTTCCACCGTGTTGGCGCTCTGCTCCTTGGTCACCGAAACGCTGATGATATCCTTGCCGTCCCGGCGGCTGTAGGAAGTGGCCTCTTCATCAGCCAGATTCACCTGGGCCACATCGGAGAGGCGGATCACATCCCCCGAAGCCAGGGTGATGGGGACATCCTCCAGGGCGCGGTAGTTGGCGATCTCCTGGCTGCCGGTGAGGCCCACCGTCACGTTGCCCCGGTCCAGGGCGCCCAGGGTGGTTTCAAACTCCGCCGAGGCGATGGCGTTGGCGATGGAGGACATGGTGAGATGGTACTGGGTCAGCTTGTTTTCATCCAGGAGGACCTGGACATATTCCCGGGTACCGCCGGAAACCGACACATCGGAAACCCCTTCGATGCGCTCCAGCTCCGGCACCACCGTATCCTCCACATAGGCTTTGAGGTTGCTGCCGGCGTCCGCCTCCACGGTGATGGTCATGACGCTGCTGTTGGCGATATTGGAGATGTTGAGCTCCAGCACCGTAGGGTCGCTGGCCCCATCCGGAAGGGACACCAGGGCCAGGGCCGAGCTGACGTCCTGGAACTTCTTGTCCAGGTCGGCGCCGTAATCGAACTGGAGCATGGTCATGCCCATGTTCTCGTAGGAAACCGACATGGTGGTCTGGACCTCGGAAACGGTGGCCAGGGCGGCCTCAACCCGGTCGGTGACCGATTCGTCGATCTCCTCCGGGGAGGCGCCGTAGTAGGAAGTCATTACCATCAGCACCGGGAACTCCATCTCCGGGGTGGATTCCATGGGCATCTGGAACACCGAGGAAACGCCGAAGATGATGAGGCTGGCGATGCAGATGAAGATGCAGACCGGCCTTTTGATGCTGAATCTGGGGAGGGAAAACATCAGCCTACTCCCCCTCCCCTTCCGCAGGCTCCATGGGGATTTCCACCCCGGATTCCTCCTCGGCCGGAGCGGAGGATTCCGCCGGGGCGGCGGCCTCCTCCCCGTTCATCAGGGTGACGGCGGCGCCGTCCTCCAGGTCCGGGTGCCAGGTGGTGATGACCTGGTCCTCGGGGGAAAGGCCGTCCAGGATGACGATCTCCTCGGCGGAGGAGATGCCGGTGGTCAGGTCGGTGCGCACCGCCACGCCGTCCCGGTAGACATAGACATAGGGCTGGTTGCCGTCGTATTCCACCAGCTCCAGGGGCAGCACCAGGGCGTTCTCCGCCCGGGCGGTGGAGGCCTGGACCTTCACCACCCCGCCGGAGCGGCTGGTGCCCAGGGATTCATCGGTGCGGGCCTTGGCGGCGTAAAGGCCACTGGCGGGGTCGGCGCTGCCGGCGATCTCGGTGATGCGGGCGGAGTACTCCTCCCCGTTATAGATCACCGTCACCGAGTCCCCCACCGAAAGGGCGTTGGCGCCGTCCTCCGAAAGGTTGAAGGAAACCACCGGGGCCTCGTCGGTCTGGTCGATGACAAAGGCGGGGGTGGAGGCGGAAACCATATCGCTCTCCGAAACGTTCTTGGCGGAGATGACGCCGGAAACGGGGGCGTAGACCTTGGCCTCCTCCAGGTTCTTCAGGGCGTTGTCGTAGCTGATTTTGGCCAGGTCCACCTGGCTCTGGACGGTGCCGGCCTGCTCGTCGGTGCCCCTGGTGTTGTAGTATGTATCCCGGGCGGTGACCATCCGCTTCCGGGCGCTGTCGGCGCTGTCCTCGGCGGTGGAAAGGTAGTCGGAGGCGGTATTGAGGGCATTGGTGGCGGAGTCCAATCTGCCGCTTGCATATTCCAGCCAGTCCTCGTTGGTTTCAGATCTGCCAATAGCTTCAAAAGCGGCGGTGGCTTCGTCCAACTTAGTCTTAGCAGCGGCAATATCTTCTGCTGACCCAGAATTTTGGATCAAATCGTCATACGCTTTTTGGGCATCTTCAACTGCGGTTTTTTGGGCAGTAGGTTGAGTAGCTCCAATAGTTCGTACCGCCTCCTGGGCCTGGTTCACCATAGCCTGGGCGGAATTATAGGCGGCTTTGGCGCCGTCATATTGCTCCTCCGCCGAGTCCTCGGCGTCCCGGGCGGTGTCCCAGGCGTCCCCCAGGGTGTCGTAGTTCTGCTTAGCGGAGATGATGGAGGTGTCCGCCGCCGAAAGGGCGGATTCGTACTGGAGCCGGGCGGTTTCCGCGGCGGTGAGAAGGTCCTCGGTATCCAGCTCAAAGAGGAGGGTGCCCTCCTCCACGTATTCCCCGGCGTTGACATAGACCCCCAGCACCTGGCCGGCGGAGGAGGGGTAGACGTTGGTGCTCCGGGCCGCCTCCAGCCGCCCCACAAACTCGGTGCTGCGGTCGATGGTGTCGTAGAAGGCGGTGGTGGTTTCCACCTCGATGGCCTGGGGGCCGGCGTCCGCGGCGGACTCCGGCTGCTGGGCGGCGCCGCAGCCCGCCCCTGTGGCCAAAAAAGCCCCGGCGGACAGCACCGCCAGGCATTTCAAGAATTTCCTGTTTTCTCTCATGCTGTTTCCTCCGATTGCGTTGTTTCTCTATTCCCGGCCGCCGCTTCGCAGTTCCGCAGCAGCCGCTCCAGCATTTGGTTCAGGGCGGAAAACTCCTCCGGCGTAAACCCCTGGAAGATCTGCTCAAAGGTTTTCCGTCCCTTTTCCTGGATCCGCTCCCCCAGGCGCTCGCACCTGGCGGTGAGCCGGACCCGCTTGTACCGCCGGTCCTGCTCATCCGCCACCCGGGTGACGAAGCCCTTAGCCTCCAGCCGCTGGAGGATGCCGGTGACGGTGGGGTTGGAAAGGTACAGCTCCCTTTCGATCTCCCGCTGGCTCACACCCTCCCCACGGTGGCTGGCGATGCTCACCAGGACGTTGACCTGGGAAATGGTGAGGTCCAGCTCCCGGATGTGGCCGTTCATCTGCTCCAGGAGGACGTTGTGGATGCTTTTGAAAAGCCGCAGGAATTCCATCTGGGGATTGACGGACACAGTCGTTGTGGCGCTTGGTATCGGCTCCATTTCATCACCTCCCTGCCAGGACCTGGAACAGTCCACGGACAAATATAGCACGCTATCTATTATCCGTCAAGGCGGTTCCCACAAGGTTTCCACAAATTTACAAATTCGTAAAAAACTACACACAGACGCCACACAATATGAAAAAACACCAGCCCCGCCCCTCGGGCAAAATAAAAAACCCCCGGCGGAGCCGGGGGTTTTTCTTAGACGGGCAAAGCCCTCTGTTACTGGCCACGCGTCACGTCGCGTTGGTACG
>CAJFUT010000233.1 GCA_904420255.1 uncultured Angelakisella sp.
CAGCCGGAGGGCCCGGTGGAGATCGCCCTTACCGGGGATTGGCACATCACCGGCGAGGTGAGCCTGGTGGCCCTGGACCCGGCCCTGGCGGAACGCTTTGGGGATATCCCGCCCCTCCGGCTGGGGGAGGCTTTCTCCCCGGGCGCCGCGGCGGTGACCCAGCCGGTGACCATCCGCACCAACGGGTACCGGATCATTGTGGAAGCGGGGGGCTCCCTGACCCTGGAGGAGCTGAACCCCCAGAGCAGCCTGACGGTGGCGGGCAGCCACCCCCAGGGGCTGTTTCAGGTCAGGGACGGGGGGAAGCTGGTTCTCAGCCAGGTCCTGGTCAGCTCCTCCGGCCCGGCGGTCCTCCTGGAGGCCGGCGGCGATTACCAGTGGCGCAACACCAATGGGAAGGGCTATCCCGAGCCGGCGGTTTCCAGCCAGGGGAATTCCCTGCGGGCGCTGGAGCTTTCCCCCTCCTTCGCCGGGGTGGAGCCCCTCCGGGTCTATGACGATGAAAGCTGGGACGACGCCCTCCCCGGGCGGCATCTCCCCGCCCTGCCGGTGGTCTGCGCCGTGGGGGGCGTCCGGGAGCAGGAGCCCCGGCAGCTTTCGGTGGTGTGGGACACCGGGAGCCGCGCCGCCGACCTCGCCGCCCGCCGGGACTGCGTCCTCACCGGCCGGTTTGTGGACGGGCAGGGGCGGACGGTGGAGGCGGACTTTGTGCCGGAGCTGCCGGTGCGGTTCCTCCGGCGGCAGCCGGTGGAGATCCTGGAGGCGGTCTGGGAAAGGGCCGGGGACGGGTACTGGGGAGAACTGCGGTTCCGGGAGCCCGATGAGGCCCAGTCGGTGCGGCTGGAGGTTTCGGAGGACGGCGGCGCCAGCTGGGCCGTCCTGCCGGTGACCTTCTCCCCCCTGGAGGGGGTAGTCCACGCCGGCTTCTCCCGGGAGGACAGCGTCCCCCGGCTTTACCGCATTGTGGTGGAAGGGGGGCCCAACGCCGGGGCTTCCCAGGCGGTGGCCCTGCCGTCCTCTTTGGGGGTAGTCCGCCCGCCCCAGAGCGAGGAGAATTCCGGCGGGATGGACGGCGGAAGCGCCGGCGGCGCGGATGGCGGCAGCGGGGTGGACGGCGGCACCCAGGGGGACATTGGGGGCAACCGGGGCGGCGGCACCGCCCTGGATTCCCCCGACCGGGAGCTGCCCTCCTCCAGCCTGCCGGAGAGCGCGGCCGCCGCTTCCCAGGAGCCGGCCGGGGAGCCCCTCTCCGGGCCCCGGGATGCCCCGGAGCCCTCCGTCCCGGAAAATGTTTCCGGCCGGCAGGCGCCGGAGGAATCCTCCCCCGGCCCGGAGGCAGGGGCCTCCCAGCCGCCTTCCCAGGCGGAGCAGGCCGGCCCGGCTTCCCCGGAGGATGATGAGGCCGAAGCCCCGGCCGGTTCCCCCACGGCGGGCCAGATGGCCGCGGCGGCAGCGGGGGTCCTGGTCTGCGGCGGCGCCGGCGTCATCGCCGGCCGGATGGGGCCGTCCTCCAGGCCCGGGCGAAAGGGCCCCGGGGACCGCTAGCCCGCCCTTCATACAATCTGACCAGCGCCCTCACCGGGCCCGTCTGCGGGACGGGCCCTTTTCAGTTCTCCGGCGGCTTCCCGCCCTCGGGGCGGAAGCGGTACCCCTTGCGCCGGACCGTTTCGATGTAGCTTTGGCCGGGGCAGAGGTCCTCCAGCTTCATCCGCACCCGGGCCATGCACATCTGGAGGTTGTGGAGCCCCTTGTTCATGGGCTCGTTCCAGACCCGGTCGTAAAGCTGGGCGTAGGAAAAGACCTGGCCGGGGTGCCGCACCAGGAAGGCCAGCAGGTCGAATTCCAGGGCGGAGAAGTTCGCCTTCTGCCCGCCGGAGCGCACCTCCCGCAGGCCGAAGTCCACCTCCAGCTCCCCGAACCGCAGCAGGCCGGTTTCCTCCCGGCCCTGGCGGCGGCTGATGTGCACCCGGATGCGCAGCTCCAGCTCGGTGAGGCTGAAGGGCTTCCCCATATAGTCGTCCCCGCCGGCCAGCAGCCCCCGGATGCGGTCGTCGGTGCGGTTATAAGCGGAGAGGAACAGAACCGGCACCCGGCTCACCTGGCGCAGCCGCTCGCAGAGCTCCACCCCGCTGCCGTCCGGCAGGTCCACATCCAGGACGATGCAGTCCAGGGCGGCGCTTTGGCAGAGGGCCAGGGCCTCCGCCGCCGTCTGGGCGCAGAGGACCTGGTACCCCTGGCCGTCCAGAAAGGCCTGGGTGGCTTTCAAAATGTGGACGTCGTCGTCCACCAGAAGGACCTTATCCACCGAATCACCCCTTACAAGGCTATTGTAACATAAAACCTCCCTGGAATTCTCCATCCCCCC
>CAJFUT010000234.1 GCA_904420255.1 uncultured Angelakisella sp.
ACGTTCCCGACCAAAGGGAGGGATTCACGTTAGCAACGGTAGAAGAAGCGAAAATGAGTGCGCCGCTCAGCTTGGGCTGATAAAAATCGCCTTCCGAACCCCAAGTGATATGCTCAGGGAGCGGGGCACTACCTTCCGCCATGAAGGCGCTTCTCTCACGGACGCAAAAAGGCGCTGCGCAGCAGAAAAAGCCCCGCATCCTGCGGCCAAATCAGGGCAACCTAATAAAAAATACGCCGGCGGCAGCCGGCCTGGGAAAAGGAGAGAGCCCTATGGAACAGGAACTGCTGGATTTTGTGGGGGAGGAATACGGGAAGGGGCTGGAGGACTGCACCGCCGGGGAGCTCTGCGCCGCCCTCATGGCCCTCTGCGCCCGGCGGCTGGAGGAAATCCCCCAAAACCAGGGGAAAAAGAAGCTCTACTACATCTCCGCCGAATTCCTGGTGGGGAAGCTGCTGGGCTGCACCCTCATGGCCCTGGGGGAATACGACGGGGTGGCCCAGCTTCTGGCCCGCCACGGCCGCGCCATGGGGGAGGTGGAGGAGGCGGAGCCGGAGCCCTCCCTGGGCAACGGCGGCCTGGGGCGGCTGGCCGCCTGCTTCCTGGACTCCATCGCCACCCTGGGGCTGCCGGGGACGGGGGTGGGGCTGCGGTACCGCCTGGGGCTGTTCCGGCAGGTCTTCCGGGACCGGAAGCAGGCCGAGGAGCCCAACCCCTGGCTGGCGGGGGAGGGCTTCCTCATCCCCCGGGAAACCTCCTATGAGGTGCCCTTCGGGAAGGGGGCCCTCCGCTCCCGGCTCTACGACCTGCCGGTGGCGGGCTGGGGCGGGGGGAAGACCTTCCTCCACCTCTTCGACCTGGACACGGTGGACGAGGCCCTGGTGGAAAAGAGCATCTCCTTCGACCAGGAGGACATCCCCCGGAACCTGACCCTCTTCCTCTACCCCGACGACAGCACCCGCCAGGGGCGGCTGCTGCGGCTTTACCAGCAGTATTTCATGGTGTCCAACGCCGCCCAGCTGATTCTGGAGGAGGCCCGGGAGGCAGGCTCCACCCTCCGGGACCTGGCCGATTACGCCGTGGTCCAGATCAACGACACCCACCCCAGCCTCATCATCCCGGAGCTGATCCGCCTTTTGGAGCTGGAGGGGCTGGAGCCGGAGGAGGCCGTCCGGGTCACCGCCTCGGTCTGCGCCTACACCAACCACACCATCCTGGCCGAGGCCCTGGAGAAGTGGCCCCTGGAGGACCTCCGGCAGGTGGTCCCCCACCTGGCGCCCATCCTGCTGGACCTGGACCGGCTGGTGCGGGAGCGGCACCCCCGCCGGCCGGAGCTGTGGATCATGGACGGGGAGGGGATGGTCCACATGGCCCGGATGGACATCCACTTCGGCTTTTCGGTGAACGGGGTGGCGGCCCTCCACACCGCCATCCTGGAAAAGAGCGAGCTGCGGCCCTTTTATGAGATCTACCCGGAAAAGTTCAGCAACAAGACCAACGGCATCACCTTCCGCCGGTGGCTCCTCCACTGCAACCGCCCCCTGACCCGCCTGCTGGAGGAAACCATCGGCCCCGGCTTCCGCCGGGACGCCGGGGAGCTGGAGCGGCTGCTGGAATTCCGGGAGGACCCGGCGGTGCTGGACCGGCTCACGGCGGTGAAGGCCCGGGCCAAGGGGGAGCTCCGGGCCTTCCTCCGGGAAAACGCCGGCCAGGAGCCGGACCCCGCCTCCCTCTTTGACATCCAGGTGAAGCGCCTCCACCAATACAAGCGCCAGCAGATGAACGCCCTCTGGGTCATCCACCAGTACCGGGAGATCCTCCGGGGGCGCACCCCGCCCCGGCCGGTCACCGCCATCTTCGGGGCCAAGGCCGCCCCCGCCTACACCCTGGCCAAGGACGTCATCCACCTGATCCTCTGCCTTTCGGAGCTCTGCCGCCGGGACCCGGCGGTTTCCCCCTGGCTCCGGGTGGTGATGGTGGAGAACTACAACGTCGCCGCCGCCGAGAAGCTCATCCCCGCCTGCGACCTTTCGGAACAGATCTCCCTGGCCTCCAAGGAGGCCAGCGGCACCGGCAACATGAAGCTGATGCTCAACGGGGCCGTCACCCTGGGCACCCTGGACGGGGCCAACGTGGAAATCTCCCAGCTGGTGGGGCCGGGGAACATCTACCTTTTCGGGGCCTCCTCCCAGGAGGTGCTCCGCCGGTACGAGGCGGGGGACTATTCCCCGGCGGCGCTGCTGGAGGACCGCCCTCCCCTGAGGGAGCTGGTGGAATTCATCACCGCCCCGGAGCTGCTGCGCCTGGGGGACCGGGAGAGCCTCGCCCGGCTGCGGCGGGATTTTGAGGAGAAGGACTGGTTCATGGCCCTCCCCGACCTGCCGGAGTATATCCGGGTGAAGGAGGAGGCCCTGGCCGATTCCCTCCGGAGCCGGGACTGGGCCAAAAAGATGCTGGTGAACATCGCCCGGGCGGGGTACTTCTCCGCCGACCGCACCATCCGGGAGTACAA
>CAJFUT010000235.1 GCA_904420255.1 uncultured Angelakisella sp.
AGGGGGCCCGGGGGCCTCCCCGGTCAATCTTTGGCCACTTTCTTTTGATCAAGAAAGTGGCGACCTCGGTCCAGGCCGATGCCTGACAATTTCTCAAACCACTGCATTACCCATGACACAAGGTAAAACAAGCCCGGACTTCCGGTGCGACCGGAGTATTACTCGAATGAAAGCCTAGCGCAGCGACGGTCTTTGGCCACTTTCTTTTGATGGGGAAAGTGGCATCTGGGGACTGACGCCCCGACCGGGCCAAGGTCTGTAGAAAAATATTGCCCTCGGCACAAACTAAAATGAATCCCAGCGGTGAAAGCTAATCTAAGGGAGAGGGCGGCGCTGCGCAGCAGCAAAACGAAAGTCTTCCATCCGCGCGACGGTGCGAAAAAAGAGGTTGCGGGCCTGCGGCCCGCTAACTTTTGTCGCCGGAGCGGAAGATGAGGGCGGCGATGAGGCCGAAAAAGATGGCGGCGGCGATGCCGGCGGCGGCTGCGGTGAACCCCCCGGTGAGGACCCCCAGGAGGCCCCGCTCCGCCACCGCCTCCCGGGTGCCCTTGGCCAGCAGCGCCCCGAAGCCGGTGAGGGGGACGGTGGCCCCGGCCCCGGCGAAGTCGATGATGGGCTGGTAGAGCCCCAGGCCCCCCAGCACCACCCCCGCCACCACATAGCTCACCAGGATCCGGGCGGGGGTGAGCTTGGTGTAATCGATGAACACCTGCCCCAGGGCGCAGAAGGCGCCCCCCACGGCGAAGGCCTTGAGATAGGGCAGGATGGTTTCCAGCAGTTCCATAAAAAGCAGCCTCCTTATTTGGGCGACGAGGAAAGCCACAGCAGGTGGGCGATCCCCGGGATGGATTCCCCCTGCTGCACCGAGGTGGTGGACATGAGGGCGCCGGTGGCGACGAACAGGACGTTGGAGAGGTCTCCCCGGCGGATGGCGGGGAGGATATAGGCGCAGAGGACGGCGGCGGAGCAGCCGCAGCCCGAGCCCCCCGCCTCCACCTGCTGCTTCTGGCGGTCGTAGATCAGCAGGCCGCAGTCGGCGTGGCGGCCCTGGAGCTTCCAGCCGTCCCGCTCCAGCAGCTCCAGCAGCAGGGCGCTGCCCACCATCCCCAGGTCCCCGGTGGCGATCATGTCGAAGCGGTCCGGGGCCATGCCGGTGTCCTGGAAGAACCGCCCGATGGTGTCGGCGGCGGCGGGGGCCATGGCCGCCCCCATGTTGTTGGCGTCGGTGATGCCCATGTCCTTGATGGCGCCCATGGTCACCGCCCGGACATAGGGGGGCGCCGAGGCCTTCCCCACAATGGCCGCCCCGGCCCCGGTCACCGTCCACTGGGAGGTGGGGGTCCGCTGGCCGCCGTATTCCAGGGGGAAGCGGAACTGCCGCTCCGCCGCGCAGAAGTGGGAGGAGGTGATGGCGGCGGTGTGCTCCCCGAACCCCCCTTCAATAAAGAGGGAAGCCAGGCTCAGGGACTCCGCCATGGTGGAGCAGGCGCCGTAAAGCCCCACAAAGGGCACCCCCAGGTCCCGCAGGCCGTAGGTGGAGCTGGTGCATTGGTTCAGAAGGTCCCCGGCGAAGATGTACTGGAGGTCCGGGGGGGAGAGGTTCGCCTTTTTCAGGGCCACGTTGATGGCGTCCTTCTGGAGGCGGCATTCCGCCTTCTCCCAGGTCTGCTCCCCCATGGTGCTGTCGTTGCACAGCTGGTCGAAAAAGCCCCCCAGGGGCCCCTCCGCCTCCCGCTTGGAGCCGATGGCCCCGAAGGCCTCCACCGACGGGGTGTTCTCCAGCAGCAGGGTGGCGGTTCCCACACGTTTTGCCATGGTTTTCCACCTCCTCAAGCCATTCCTGTGAAAAACAGGATAAGGCCGTAGAGAACCGCCGCCGTCATGCCGTAGACGATCACCGGCCCGGCGATGACGAACATCTTGGCCCCCAGGCCCAGGATCAGCCCCTCGCTTTTGAACTCGATGGCGGGGCTCACCACGGCGTTGGCGAAGCCGGTGATGGGCACCAGGGTGCCGGCGCCGCCGAATTTGGCGATGTTGTCGTAGACCTTCAGGCCGGTGAGGAGGGCCGAGAGGAACACCAGGCACACCGAGGTCCAGGCCGAGGCCTCGTCCTTGGGGAGCCCCCGGCTGAGGAAGAGCTGGGTCAGGGCCTGGCCCAGGGTGCAGATCAGCCCCCCGATGGCAAAGGCCAGGGGGATATTCCGCCAGCTTTTGGTATTGGGGCTGGCGCGCCTCGTCATTTCGCTGTAATCTTTGGGTGTCAGGGCCATAAACGCCCACTTCCTTTCCCGTTTGGATTTACCCGCCTATTGTTTCCAGGGGGAAAGGCCGATATACTTAGGGTATTTTTCCGGGGCTTCATTTTAACTTTCCACACTTTCAACCGAGTTTTCAACAGCTTTGGTGGAAACCGGTGGAAAGGCTTTTATGTCCGTGAGAGAAGCGCCTGCATGGCGCCAGGTTGTGCCCCGCTCTCTTGCGTCCGTGAGAGAAGCGCCTGCATGGCGCCAG
>CAJFUT010000236.1 GCA_904420255.1 uncultured Angelakisella sp.
AAAAAGCCCCCGGGCACGCAGGCCCAGGGGCTTTGTTTTTTCCTTTGGGATAGAGCGGGGATCAGGACTTGCGAACCACCAGATCGCTGCCGTCGTAATCCACGGTGAGCTTGGTGCCGGGGGTCAGGTCCTCGGCGATCATCATTCGGGCGATGAGGGTCTCCACCCGGGACTGGATGAACCGCTTGAGGGGACGGGCGCCGTAGACAGGATCGTAGCCCGAATCCACCACAAATTCCTTGGCGGCGGGGGTCATCTCCAGCTTCAGCTGCTTATCCTCCAGGCGCTTCGCCAGGCCGGCCATCTGCAGGTCCACCACGCCCTGAATCTCAGCCTTGGTGAGGGGCTTATAGAAGACGATCTCATCCAGGCGGTTGAGGAACTCGGGGCGGAAGCTCTGCCGCAGCAGCTGCTCCACCTGCTTCCTGGCCTCATCGCTGACGCCGCCGTCGGGGCCGATGCCCTCCAGGATGTACTGGCTGCCCAGGTTGGAGGTGAGGATGATGATGGTGTTCTTGAAGTCCACCGTCCGGCCCTGGCTGTCGGTGATCCGGCCGTCGTCCAGCACCTGGAGCAGGACGTTGAAGACGTCGGGGTGGGCCTTCTCGATCTCATCAAAGAGGACCACGCTGTAGGGATGGCGGCGCACCGCCTCGGTGAGCTGGCCGCCCTCCTCATAGCCCACATATCCCGGAGGCGCCCCGATGAGGCGGCTGACGGAATACTTCTCCATGTACTCGGACATATCGATCCGGACCATGTTCTTCTCGTCGTCGAAAAGGGCCTGGGCCAGGGCCTTGGCCAGCTCGGTCTTGCCTACGCCGGTGGGGCCCAGGAAGAGGAAGGAGCCGATGGGGCGGCCCGGGTCCTGGATGCCGGCCCGGCTGCGGAGGATGGCCTCGGTGACCTTCTTCACCGCTTCATCCTGGCCGATGACCCGCTGATGGAGGATGTCCTCCAGGCGCAGCAGCTTCTCCCGCTCCCCCTCCATGAGGCGGCTGACGGGGATGTGGGTCCAGCGGCCCACGATCTTGGCGATCTCCTCATCGGTGACCTTGTCCCGGAGGAGGCGGCTGCCGCCGTTCCGCTGGCTCTCCTCCGCCAGCTTCTCCTCCTCGCTGAGCTTCTTCTGGAGCTCGGGGAGGCGGCCGTATTTCAGCTCGGCGGCCTTATTGAGGTCGTATTCCCGCTGGGCCTTCTCGATCTGGGCGTTGACGTCCTCGATCTCCTCCCGGAGCTTCTGGACGGTGGAGATGGCGTTCTTCTCGTTCTCCCACTTGGCCTTCATCTCCTTGAACTGGGCCCGCATATCGGCCAGCTCCTTCTGAATCTCGGCCAGATGGGCCTGGGAGAGCTGGTCGGTTTCCTTCTTGAGGGCGGTTTCCTCGATCTCATGCTGCATGATGCGGCGGTTGATCTCGTCCAGCTCGGTGGGCATGGAGTCCATCTCGGTACGGACCATGGCGCAGGCCTCATCCACCAGGTCGATGGCCTTATCGGGGAGGAACCGGTCGGTGATATAACGGTTGGAAAGGACGGCGGCGGTGATCAGGGCCTGGTCGGTGATCTTGACCCCGTGGTACACCTCGTACCGCTCCTTGAGGCCACGGAGGATGGAAATGGTGTCCTCCACCGTGGGCTCCGCCACCATCACCGGCTGGAACCGCCGCTCCAAAGCGGCGTCCTTCTCGATGTACTGCCGGTATTCGTTGAGGGTGGTGGCGCCGATGCAGTGGAGCTCCCCCCGGGCCAGCATGGGCTTCAGGAGGTTGCCGGCGTCCATGCTGCCCTCGGTCTTGCCGGCCCCCACGATGGTGTGAAGCTCGTCGATAAAGAGGATGATCTTCCCCTCGCTCTTTTTGATCTCGGAAAGCACCGCCTTGAGCCGTTCCTCAAATTCGCCCCGGAACTTGGCCCCGGCGATGAGGGCGCCCATATCCAGGCTGAAGATTTTCCGGTCCCGGAGGTTCTGGGGGACGTCCCCCCGGACGATCCGCAGGGCCAGCCCCTCGGCGATGGCGGTCTTGCCCACACCGGGCTCGCCGATGAGGACCGGGTTGTTCTTGGTCTTCCGGCTCAGGATCATCATGACGTTGCGGATTTCGTTATCCCGGCCGATGACCGGGTCCAGCTTGTGGTTCCGGGCCAGCTCCACCAGGTCCTGGCCGTACTTGGCCAGCACGTCGTAGGTTTCCTCGGGGCTGTCGCTGGTGACCCGCTGGTTGCCCCGGACGGCGGCCAGGGCGGTGAGGAAGCCGTCCTTATGGATATTATGGCTCTCCAGCAGCCGGCGCACCCCGGAATTGGGGCGGGAGAGGATGGTGAGGAAGATATGCTCCACCGAAACGTAGTCGTCCTTCATGGAGGCGGCCTCCGATTCGGCGTCGTTGAGGTTGCGGTCCACCTCCTGGGAAACATAGACCTTCCCCGGCTCCCGGCCGCTGCCGCTGACGGCGGGCAGGCTGGCCACCAGGGCGTCCGCCTCCCGGGCGAACATCTGGGCGTCCACCCCCATCCGGGTGAGGAGCTGGGGGATGAGGCCGTTTTCCTGGGTCACCAGGGCGTCCAGGAGGTGGGCCTGCTCGATCTGCACATTGCCGTGGTTCAAAGCGATATCCTGGGCCCGCTGGATGGCTTCCAGGGATTTTTGGGTGAATTTCTGAGCGTTCATAGATAACCCTCCTTTTAAGGTGGGCGTTCCGGGGAGGCACATCCTCTCCGGAGCCGTATTGAAACGGGGCGGCACAGGGCCGCCGCCTTTTGATTCTATTGTATCACCCGCCTTAGCACTCGTCAATACAGAGTGCTAATAATTTACAATTTCGTAACAATTTCGCCGGCGCAGCAAAAAGCCCTGCCCCTCCCCAAAGGGACAGGGACAGGGCGCGCCGGTTTCCAGGTCAGCGCCGCCGGGGCCGTTTTTTCTCCCGGAACCGCTTTGCTTTGCTCCAGAAAATAATCACCACAAAGGCCAGAAGGATCAGGGCCAGGGCGATGAGGCCCGGGTTCCCGGTACCCACCCCGGCCCAAAAGACCAGCCCGATGACCGTCAGAAAGAAGAGGACCACCCCGGCCCCCAGGGCGATCCGGGCCGGCATGGGCACCCGCTTGGATTCGACGGCCTCCATGGCGCCGTACAGGACAATCTCCAGGACAAATTCAATCACATCGTCCAGCACCGCTCCCACCCCTTTCCCTGTTTTTTTCAGCATACCATATTCCCAAGGCGCCTGCAAGGGGGCCGGGCTAGCCTTTCAGGAAGCCAGCCCATTCCCCGGCGTCCTTTTCGGGGCGGCCCGCCCACCAGAGC
>CAJFUT010000237.1 GCA_904420255.1 uncultured Angelakisella sp.
CGGGGGCCCGGGGGGCTCCCCGGCCGCTCTTTGTCACTTTCTCTCGGCAGAGAAAGTGAGGCCCGGGGTCGCGCTGCGACCGGAGTAAACTATATAAACGAAAACCCGGCGGGGCAGAAAAGAGAGCGGAGCACAACCTAACGATTCAGAAGGCGCTTCTCTCACGGACCGGAAAGAGCCTTTTCAACCCTCCCGGTTTGTGATACAATAATACGGCGAACAAAAGGGAAGGGGGGCGCCGCCGGTGACGGTCACCGAAATCCAGCAGACCAAGCGGGGGAGGTTCTCCATCTTCGGGGACGGGGAATTCCTTTTCTCGGTCCACAAGGACATCTTCCTGCTCCACCGGGAGCTGGCGGCGGGCCGGGAGGTGAGCGTCCAGCGGCTGGAGGAGATCCGCCTGGAGGACGAGGAATACTCCTGCCGGGAGAAGGCCCTGAGCCTCCTGGACTACGCCCCCCAGAGCGAGGGGCGGCTCCGGGAGAAGCTGGAGCGGTTCTATCCCCCGGAAACGGCGGCGCGGGTGACGGCCCGCCTCCGGGAGGCGGGGCTCGTGGACGACCTGGATTACGGCAGGCGGCTGGCGGCGGACCTTCGGAACCTCCGGGGCTGGGGCCCCCTGCGGGTGCGCCAGGAACTGCGCCGCCGGCGCCTCTCCCCGGAAACGGTCCAGGCGGTGATGGAGGGGCTGGAGGAGGATTCCGAAGAGGACCCCGCCGACGCCGTCCTGCGGCTGGTGCGGAAGAAATACCTCCCGAAGCTCCGGGAGCCCCGGGGCCGGGAGAAGGTGGCCGCCGCCCTCCAGCGCCGGGGCTACGGCTGGGGGGAGATCCGGGAGGCCCTCTCCCGGCTGGGGGAGGAGGACCTGCCCCCGGAAACAGACTGACCAGGAAGGGGAGGGGGCCATGGCCCAGCCTGCCACAGAGAACAGCTTTGCCAAGGGGCTCCGGGACGGGGTCCCCATCGGGCTGGGATACCTTTCGGTGTCCTTCGCCTTCGGCCTTTCAGCGGCGGCCGCCGGGCTGCCGGTGTGGGGGGCGGCGCTCATTTCCATGACCAACGTCACCTCCGCCGGGCAGGTGGCGGGGCTTTCCCTCATGACCGCCGCCGCCTCCCTGGCGGAGCAGGCCCTGACCCAGCTGGTCATCAACCTCCGCTACGCCCTCATGTCCCTTTCCCTGAGCCAGAAGCTGGAGCCGGGGATCCGCCTTCTGGACCGGCTTTTTATGGCCTTCCTGGTCACCGACGAGGTGTTCGCCGTGGCTTCCTCCCAGCCGGGGATGGTGGGGAGGCGGTATTTCCACGGCCTGATGCTGGCCCCCTACCTGGGCTGGAGCCTGGGGACTCTCCTGGGGGCGGCGGCGGGGGGCGTCCTGCCGGCGGCGGTGCGCTCCGCCCTGGGCATCGCCATCTACGGGATGTTCCTGGCCATCATCATCCCCCCGGCCAAACACCTGGCGCCGGTGCGGCGGGTGCTGGTCCTGGCGGCGGGCCTCAGCTGCCTCATCGCCTGGACCCCCCTTTCCCGGGTGATTTCCAGCGGCTTTTCCATCGTCCTCTGCACCCTGGCGGCCGCCGGGGCGGGGGCCTGGCTCTTCCCCAGGGAGGAGGCGGACCATGCCGGCTGATTTTCTGGCCCAGGTGGCGGTGATGGCGGCGGTCACCTACCTGATCCGGGCCCTGCCCCTGGCCCTCTGCCGGGGGAGGCTCCAAAGCCCCTGGCTGCGGGACCTGCTTTTTTACGTCCCTTACGCCGCCCTGGGGGCCATGACCTTCCCGGCGGTGTTTTCCTCCACCGCCAGCCCCTGGTCCGCCCTGGCGGGGGTTGCGGTGGGAGGGGTGCTGGCCTGGCGGGAAAAGGGCCTGCTGACGGTGGCCATGGCCGCCTGCGCCGGGGCCTTCCTGGCGGAACGCCTGCTGTGAGCCTGAAAAGGAGAGGACAACCATGCTGAAGCCCATTTTGATGATCCTGGCGGCCCTGTCGGCTGTGGCGGCCCTGTTTTTCGGTCTGGTGCCCCTGGTGGGGTACCGGATCTTCCATGTGGGGGTGCTGCTCCTGCTCCTTTACGGAATAGGGGTGCTGCTGCTCCTGCTCTTTTGGGACGCCTTCCCCGACCCACTCTACCCCGGCTATCCCCGGGAATCGGAGCGGTGGTGGCAGATCCTCCGCCGGGTGCTGGCGGCGCTGCTGGCCCTGATGCTGCTGGCGGGGGCGGTCCTGTCGGCGGTGATGGCCCGGGCCGCCTGGGGGAACCCTCCCCCGGAGGAGGCCCGGGTGACCCTGGTGGTGCTGGGGTGCCAGGTGCGGGACGGCAGGCCCAGCCGGATGCTCCGGGGCCGCCTGGACGCCGCCCTGGCCTGGCTGGAGGAGCACCCCGGGGCCCCGGTGGTGGTTTCCGGGGGGCAGGGGCCGGATGAGGCGGTGAGCGAGGCCGCCGCCATGACGGAATACCTCCTGGAGCGGGGGATCCCAGGGGAATCCATCTACCGGGAGGACCGCTCCACCGGCACCCGGGAGAACCTGGAGTATTCCGCCCGGCTCATCCGGGAGGAGGGGCTCCCGGAGGCGGCGGCGGTGGTCACCGACGGGTTCCACCAGCTCCGGGGGCAGATTTACGCCGGGAGGGCGGGGCTTTCCCCAGTTTACGGGATCCCGTCCCAGGGCCCCTGGGGGCTGGCCCCGGGCTACTGGGTGCGGGAATTTGCCGGCATCGCCAAGGCGGTACTGCTGGAGGGAGGAAGGAAGTAGAAGATGGTTAAGGTTGGGATGATTTCCCTGGGCTGCTCCAAAAACCAGGTGGACGCCGAGCGGATGATGGCCACCCTCCGGCAGGAGGGCTTTGAGCTTTGCGCCGACCCGGCCCGGTGCCAGGTGGTGGTGGTGAATACCTGCGGCTTCATCGAGGACGCCAAGCGGGAGTCCATCGAGGCGATTCTGGCCGAGGCCCGGCGCAAGGGGGAGGGGAGCCTCCAGTGCGTGGTGGTCACCGGATGCCTGGCGGAGCGGTACCGGGAGGAGCTGGCCGCCGAGATGCCCGAGGCGGACGTGGTGCTGGGCATCGGCTGCAACGGGGACATCGCCGGGGCCATCCACCGGGCCCTCTCGGGGGAGCGGGTGGTGGAATTCGGCGAAAAGGGCGCCCTTTCCCTGGAGGGGGACCGGGTGCTGGCCAATCCCCCCTATTTCGCCTATGTCAAGGTGGCGGAGGGGTGCGACAACCGCTGCAGCTACTGCGCCATCCCCCTGATCCGGGGCGGGTTCCGCAGCCGCGCCATGGAGCATATCCTGGAGGAGGTGGAGCAGCTGGCCGCCCGGGGGGTCCGGGAGGTGAACCTGGTGGCCCAGGATACCAGCCGTTACGGCCTGGACCTTTACGGGGAATACAAGCTCCCGGAGCTGATCCGCCGGGTCTGCCGGGTGGAGGGGGTCCACTGGGTCCGGGTGCTCTACTGCTACCCCGACCGGATCACCGACGAGCTGATCCGCACGATGGCCCAGGAGCCCAAGGTCTGCAAATACATGGATATCCCGGTGCAGCACGGCAGCGCCAAGGTCCTCCGGGAGATGAACCGCACCGGCAGCGCGGAAACCATCCTGGAGGTGGTCCGCCGCATCCGGGAGGGGATGCCGGGGGCGGTGGTCCGCACCACCATGATCGCCGGCTTCCCCGGGGAAACCGAGGAGGACTTCGGGGAGCTGTGCCGCCTGGTGGAGGAGGCCCGGTTCGACCGGCTGGGGTGCTTCGCCTACTCCCAGGAGGAGGGGACCCCCGCCGGGGAGCGGGAGGACCAGCTGGACCCGGAGCTGCGCCGCCGCCGGGCGGACCTGGTGATGGAGCGCCAGATGGACATCGCCTTCGCCTTCGCCGAAAGCTGTGTGGGCCGCTGCCTGGAGGTGCTGGTGGAGGGGAAGCGGGGCCGCCGGTATTACGGCCGCAGCTATATGGACGCCCCGGACATCGACACCCGGGTGTATTTCACGTCGGAGGAAGCCCTGGCCCCGGGGGACTTTGTCTGGGTGGACATCACCGGCGCCCAGGAATATGACCTGACGGGGAAGGCCCGTAACAAAGGAGAAACGCCATGAGCAAAATGAACCTGCCCAACAAGCTCACCCTGCTGCGGGTGCTGATGATCCCCCTTTTCCTGGCGCTGCTCTACTTCCAGAGCTGGCCCCACCACTGGCTGGCGGCCCTGGTGGTCTTTGCCCTGGCCTCCATCACCGACGCCCTGGACGGGAACATCGCCCGGAGCCGGGGGCTGGTCACCGATTTCGGCAAATTCATGGACCCCCTGGCGGATAAGCTGCTGGTCACCGCCGCCCTCATGGGCTTTGTGGACCTGCTGCGGGTGCCGGGATGGGTGGTGTTCCTCATTGTGGCCCGGGAGCTGACCGTCACCGGCCTGCGGACCATCGCCGCCGACAAGGGGGTGGTCATCGCCGCCGACAAGTGGGGCAAGGTCAAGACGGTGAGCCAGATGGTCTGGATCTGCTACGGCCTGCTTATGGGCTGGGTCATCACCGCCTTTTCCATCCCGGGGGGCGCCGCCGCCGCCCTCCACCTGGCCTTCCAGCTGGGGATGGCGGTGGTCCTCTGCGCCACCCTCCTTTCCGGGGCGAACTACCTCTGGAAAAACCGCGCGCTTTTCAGCCAGGTGGGCTAGCGCCCACAGGCAAGTCCGTGAGAGAAGCGCCTGCATGGCGATGGGTGGTGCCCCGCTCTTTCAGCATATGATCTGGGACTCAGAAGGCGGTTTTGTGACAGCACCAATTTCCGCAGGCCGCAGGCCGGAGGAAATTGCGAGCCGGCGGGGGCTGCCCCGCCCAGGCTGGGAAGTTGCAAAACCCTGGAATTTGTGGTAAAGTAAAAAGACGAGAACTGCGTCATGAGCAGGGAAAAAGGCTCCGGTTCCCCCGGCAGAGAGGGCGCGCCCCGGCTGAAAGCGCGCCCCGGAAGGGAAGGGGCCCCATGCGCCCTTGCCAGCAGGCCGGGGGAAATCCCGGCCCGGCCCGCCCCCGTTACCCGGCCCGTGAGTGAAACGCGAAGTGGAACCGCGCCCTGCGCCTTCGCCGCCTCCCCCAGGGGAGGGGCGGGGCGTTTTTTCGTTCCCGGCAAAAATCCGCGAAAGGAGAGAGCTGCCATGGAGATTTTCAACACCCTCAGCCGGAAGAAGGAGGAATTTATCCCCCTGGAGCCGGGGAAAGTAAAGATGTACGCCTGCGGCCCCACCGTCTACAACTTCATCCACATCGGCAACGCCCGGCCCATCTGCGTCTTTGACGTGCTGCGGCGGTACCTGGAGTACCGGGGCTACGACGTCACCTTCGTCCAGAATTTCACCGACATCGACGACAAGATCATCAATAAGGCCAACGAGGAGGGCTCCGATTACCTCACCGTCAGCCGCCGGTACATCGAGGAATACAAGAAGGACGCCGCCGGCCTGGGGGTCCGCCCCGCCACCATCCACCCCAAGGCCACCGAAACCATCCCGGAAATCATCGAGCTGGTCCAGGACATTGTGGACGCCGGCTACGGCTACGTCCTGGACGGCAGCGTCTATTTCCGCTCCCGGAAATTCAGGGACTACGGCAAGCTGAGCCACCAGCCCCTGGAGGAGCTGGAGGCGGGCAGCCGGGTGGACCTTTTGGACGGCAAGGAGGACGGCCTGGATTTCGTCCTCTGGAAGGCGGCGAAGCCCGGGGAGCCCAGCTGGGATTCCCCCTGGGGGCCGGGGCGGCCCGGCTGGCACATCGAGTGCACCGCCATGATCCGCAAGCACCTGGGGGACAAGGGCATCGATATCCACTGCGGCGGCCAGGACCTGATCTTCCCCCATCATGAGAACGAGATCGCCCAGGGGGAGTGCTGCGGCGGCCACGAGTACGCCCGGTACTGGATGCACAACGGCTTCATCAACGTGGACAGCCGGAAAATGTCCAAGAGCCTGGGGAATTTCTTCACCGTCCGGGATGTGGCGGAGAAATACGGCTACGAGCCCATCAAGTTCATGATGATCCAGGCCCATTACCGCAGCCCTATCAACTACACCGCCGAGGTCATCGAGCAGTGCAGGGCAGGGATGGAGCGGCTTTACAACTGCCGGGACAACCTGGATTTCGCCATCGCCAACGGCCAGGAGGGCCCCGCCGACCCGGAGTTCACCGCCAGGGCGGACAGCCGCCGGGAGCAGTTCATCCGGGCCATGGACGACGACCTGAACACCGCCGACGGCCTTGCGGCCCTCTATGAGCTGGCCCGGGACATCAACACCTATATCACCGTCCCCCGGACGAAGGAGAGCCTCGGCTACGCCGCCGGGGTGTTTGACGAGCTGGCGGACGTCCTGGGCATCCTCTACAACCGGGGCAAGGAGGAGGCGAGCCTGGACCAGGAGATTGAGGAGCTCATCGCCCGGCGCCAACAGGCCCGCAAGGAGAAGAACTTCGCCCTGGCCGACCAGATCCGGGACGACCTGAAGGCCCGGGGCATCGTCCTGGAGGACA
Source organism: uncultured Angelakisella sp. (assembly GCA_904420255.1). Classification (GTDB taxonomy): domain Bacteria; phylum Bacillota; class Clostridia; order Oscillospirales; family Ruminococcaceae; genus Angelakisella. The sequence goes on from CAJFUT010000237.1 coordinate 6,509, forward strand.
CCCCCCAGGGGGTCAAATGGCACAGAGCCTGAGCGCCGC
>CAJFUT010000238.1 GCA_904420255.1 uncultured Angelakisella sp.
GGGGGCCCGGGGGGCTCCCCGGCCGCTCTTTGTCACTTTCTCTCGGCAGAGAAAGTGAGGCCCGGACCTCCGGTGCGACCGGAGTAAACCCAGAAAAAAGCCCAGCGCAGCGACAGTTTTTGGTTACTTTCTTCTGATTAAGAAAGTAACATAACCCGGACTTCCGCTGCGACCGGAGTAAACCCAGAAAAAAGCCCAGCGCAGCGACAGTCTTTGGCCACTTTCTTTTGATCAAGAAAGTGGCGACCTCGGTCCAGGCCGATGCCTGACTCCTTCTCAAACCACAAATACTTCCCATGGCACAACTTAAAAAAGCATCCTAGCGGTAAGAGCTAATCTAAGTGAGAGGGGAAGCGCTGGGCAGCAGAAAAAGGGGCGGCGGGGCCTACCCCGCCTGCAAAAGCTCCAGGAATTTCTTGGCGGCCCGGGAAAAGACCTGGTATTTCTTCCAGGCGATCACCAGCTCCGCCGTGATCCTGGGCTCGAAGGGGCGGAAGCAGAGGGGGCTGTCCCCCGTGGTGTTGAGGAGGCCGTCGATGCAGAGGGCGCACCCCAGCCCCGCCTCCACCATGAGGGAAGCGTTATAGATGAGGTTATAGGTGGCTACGATGTTGAGGGAGGCAAAGTCCCGCCCCAGCCAGCCGGAAAGCTCGTTCTGGATCATGGCCTGGCGGGAGCAGAGGATGGGCACCCCCGCCAGGTCCCCGGGGCGGATCCGGTCCAGGGCCGCCAGGGGGTGGTCCTTCCGCAGCACCAGCCCCCAGACGTCCGCCATGGGGAGCCTCAGGTAATCGTATTTCTTGAAGTCGGTGAGGCCCACAAAGAGGCCAAAATCCAGAAGGCCCTTGTCCAGCCGCTCCGCCACGTCCTGGCCGTTGCCGCTGTAGAGGTGGAAGCGGATGCCCGGGTGGAGGGTGTGGAGCTTCAGAGCCGTCTGGGCCAGCAGGCCCATGGCCCGGGTTTCCCCGCCGCCGATGTAAACATCCCCCGTTTCCGCCTCCCCGGCGGCGAATTCCGCCTGGGTCTTTTCGGTGAGGTCGATGATCTCCTGGGCCCGCTTGCGGAAAAACATTCCCTCCTCGGTGAGGGTGATCTTCCGGCTGCCCCGGAGGAACAGCTTTTTCCCCAGCTCCGCCTCCAGCTCCATCAGCTGCTTGGAGAGGGTGGGCTGGGTGACGTGAAGGGCCTGGGCGGCGGCGGTGATGCTTTCCTCCCGGGCCACCGCCAGAAAATAACGCATAACCCGCAGTTCCATGGCGCGCCTCCTTTCCGATGACAGCTCTATGATACACCATTTTGCCATTCCTGTAAACTATGGGAATCCATGAATAACAAGTATTTGCTATTTTTGCTCCCCCTTTTTATAATGAAGAAAGAAGGGAGGGGGAGCGCCATGGCTCAAGGCCCGGAGGAAAATACGGTCCTGCGGCGGCACCTGGAGGATGTGGACTGCCCCAGGGACACGATGGAGAGCTTTCTGCCCCTCTACCGCCAGAAGCGGTGGGACGAGGCCATCCGGCTGCTGGCGGGGCACCGGGGGCGGCTGCTGGAGGCGATGCACCGGAGCCAGGAAAAGCTGGATAACCTGGACCTCCTCATTTACAAGCTGAAGCGGGAAAGGGAGAAGGAAAAATGATCTATCAGGATTTTCAGGGCCTGAAACTGTCCGCCCTGGGGATGGGGGCCATGCGGCTGCCCACCCTGGCGGGGGATGATTCCCAGGTGGACGAGGCTGCCGCCGCCAAAATGGTGGCCTATGCCATGGACCACGGGGTGAATTACTACGACACCGCCTGGGGCTACCACAGCGGCCGTTCGGAAACGGTGATGGGGAAGCTCCTGGCGGAGTACCCCCGGGAGAAGTTTTACCTGGCCACCAAGTTCCCCGGCTACGACCTCTCCAATATGCCCAAGGTGGAGGAAATCTTCGAGGAGCAGCTGAAAAAGTGCCGGGTGGACTATTTCGACTTCTACCTCTTCCACAACGTCTGCGAAATGAACATCGACGCCTACCTGGACCCCCGGTACGGCATCCTGGACTACCTGCTGAAACAGAAGGAGCGGGGCAGGATCCGCCACCTGGGCTTCTCCGCCCACGGCGGCCTGCCGGTGATCCGGCGGTTCCTGGAGGCCTGCGGCAGCCACATGGAGTTCGGCCAGCTCCAGCTCAACTGGCTGGACTGGACCTTCCAGGGGGCCAAGGAGAAGGTGGAGCTGCTGGCCCGGTACGGCATCCCCGTCTGGGTCATGGAGCCCCTGCGGGGCGGCAAGCTGGCCTCCCTCACCCCCGAGGCGGAGGCGAAGCTCCGGGCCCTGCGGCCGGAGGAGCCCATCCCCGCCTGGTCCTTCCGGTTCCTCCAGAGCGTCCCCGGCGTCACCGTCACCCTCTCGGGGATGTCCAGCCTCCCCCAGGTGGAGGAGAACATCCGCACCTTTGAAACGGAGCGCCCCCTGGACAGCCGGGAGATGGAAACCCTGCTGGGGGTGGCCGGCCGTATGCTGGAGAGCAACGTCCTGCCCTGCACCGCCTGCCATTACTGCGTCAGCCACTGCCCCCAGGGGCTGGACATCCCGCGGCTTCTGGAGCTGTATAACGAGCACAGCGTCACCGGCGGGGGCTTCATCGCCCCCATGGCCCTGATGGCGGTGCCGGCGGAGAAGCAGCCCGGGGCCTGCGCCGGCTGCCGGAGCTGCGAGGCGGTCTGCCCCCAGCAGATCAGGATTTCCGAGGCCATGGCGGATTTCGCCGCCAGGCTCAAGGCATAGAGGCCGGTGTCCGATGAGGAATACGGCAAGCTGAAATAAAAGAACAAGGGAGGTTTTTTGATTATGGCAAAGGTAACGGCAGGCAGAGATGAACTGGGGGAATTCGCCCCCAAGTTTGCCCAGCTTAATGATGATGTATTGTTCGGCGAGGTGTGGTCCCGGGAGGAGCAGCTCTCCGCCCGGGACCGGAGCATCGTCACGGTGGTGTCCCTTATGGCCAGCGGCGTCCTGGACAGCTCCCTGCGCTTTCACATCCTCAACGCCAAGAACCACGGGGTCACCCGGGAGGAGATGGCGGAGATCCTGACCCACGCCGCCTTCTACGCCGGCTGGCCCAAGGCCTGGGCCGCCTTCCGGATGGCCAAGGAAGTGTACGGGGGGTAACGGGATGAAAAAGGTTCTGGTGATCTCCACCAGCCTGCGGAAAAACAGCAATTCCCAGGCCCTAGCGGAGGAATTTGCCCGGGGGGCCCGGGAGGCGGGCAACCAGGTGGAGGAGGTTTCCCTGGCGGGGAAGAAGCTGGCCTTCTGCACCGGCTGCCTGGCCTGCCAGAAGACCGGGGCCTGCGTCATCCGGGACGACGGGCCGGAGCTGGCCCGGAAGGTGGGGGAGGCGGAGGTTCTGGCCTTTGCCACCCCGGTCTACTACTACGAGATGAGCGGCCAGATGAAAACCCTCCTGGACCGCTGCAACCCCCTTTTCGGCACCGACTACCGCTTCCGGGAGGTGTACCTCCTGGCCACGGCGGCGGACGGGGAGGAGAGCGCCATGGACGGCGCGGAACAGGGCCTCCAGGGCTGGGTGGACTGCTTTGAGGAGGCCCGGCTGGCCGGGGTCCTCCGGGGGGTGGGCCTCACCGGCCCCGGGGAGGCGAAAGCCGACGCCACCCTCCTCCGGCGGGCCTATGAGATGGGCAGA
>CAJFUT010000239.1 GCA_904420255.1 uncultured Angelakisella sp.
CCGGGGCGCCGTCGGGGGAAAAGGCCAGCTTGTGGGAAAAGGCCTTGCGGTCAAAGCTGGGGAGTATATTGGTTTCCACCGTTTCCAGGGGCTCCCCGTCCCGGTTGTAGACCCGGATCTCCATGGGCTGGGGCTCCCACTGGGCCATAATGGCTCCCTCCCCCCGGGGGAACACCGCCAGGTAAAACCGCCCGTCCCGGCAGGCGGCGTCCATCAGCTGCCACCGGTCCAAATCCAGCCCCGGCAGCTCCCGCACCCCCCAGCCCTCCTCCCGGCAGCGGAGCCGGCAGGAGGAGCCGCCGTAGACGGCGTCCATGGAGAACTGGAGCAGCCGGTCCTCCCCGTCAAAGAGGAAGTTTCCACCCGGCCCCAGGCCCAGGAAATGGGTTTCCCCTGTTTCCCCGTCCCGGAGGGCATAGTCGGCGGGGCAGAAAACCTCCCCCATGTAATCCTGGTGGAAATATTCCGCCACCTCCGCCGTCCCGCCGGGGCTTTGGAGGATGGGCCGGGGCTCCATGGCGCTGTAATCCCGCTCCATGAAGAAGGCCCCGGCGGCAAAATCCAGGATCAGGGCCAGGCAGGCGGTCCGCACCTCCGCCCCGTCCCCGTCCAGGGACCCCTGGGCCCGGCCCAGGTCCCACTCATGGCGGAAGGGGTATTCCTCCGCCGAATTCACCGGACGGCTCCAGCTCCCCCGGAGCCTGCCGTCCCGGTACAGGTCAAAGGTGAGGGTTTCCCAGCTCCCCGCCGGACCGTCCTGGCTCACCCCCAGGGCCAGCGCCCCCGCCTCCAGGGTGAGGGCATAGGTTGCCGCCTGTTCCTCCCACCGGGGCGGGGAGGAGCAGGCCGCCAAAACCAGGGAAAAGGCTCCCAGCGCCGCCAAAAGCCGTTTCATCAATCATCCCCGCCCCCTTTCATCCTCATTATATCAAATAAATCCATTTTGAAAATGGTTGTCACGCAAAAACGCCGCCCCCGTTGGCCTCCCGGCCGGGGACAGCGTTTTTGATCAGGGGATCACCTCCGGGGCCTTACTCCTGGATAAACTTCACCGCGGTGCCGTAGGCCATGATCTCGCTGGCCCCCTGCATGATGGCGGAGGAGGCGTAGCGGACGTTCACCACCGCGTCGGCCCCCAGGTGCTGGGCCTCCTCCACCATGCGGCGGGTGGCGATGGCCCGGGCCTCGTCCATCATCTCGGTGTAGGCGGTCATCTCGCCCCCCACCAGGTTCTTGAAGCCGGAGAGGATGTCCTTCCCCACGTTTTTGCACTGGACGGTGCTGCCCTTCACCAGGGACAGGGTTTCCAGCTTTTTGCCGGTGATGTAGTCGGTATTCACAATGAGCATGGCGGTTCCTCCTTTGGCCGGGGCGGCTTAATACGCCTTGCCCCAGATAATCATGGTCTTGGCGGGCTTGCCGCAGATGGGGCAGACGTCCGAAAGCTCCTCCTGCTCAAAGGGCATACAGCGGCTGGAAACCCCCGCCTCCTCCTTCATCCGGGCCTCGCAGGCGGCGTCCCCGCACCACATGGTGCGGATGAAGCCGGTCTTTTCCGGGTCGCTGGCGATGGAGAGGATCTCCTCCCAGGTGCGGGCGGTGTAGGTGCGGCGCTCCCGGTTCTCCAGGGCCCGCTGGTAGAGGCTCTTCCGGACCTCCTCCAGCAGCCGCTCCACCTCTTCCTCCACCCGGTCCAGGGGGACGAAGGTCTTTTCCCGGGTATCCCGGCGGACCAGGACGCACTGGCCCTTCTCCATGTCCTTGGGGCCGATCTCCGCCCGGAGGGGGACCCCCTTCATCTCGTACTGGGCGAACTTCCAGCCGGGGGAGTTGTCCGAAAGGTCGATTTTCGCCCGGAATTTCTCCGAGAGGCGGCCGCAGAGGGCCTGGGCGGCCTCCGGCACCCCCGCCTTGTGCTGGGCCACCGGCACCACCACCACCTGGATGGGGGCCACGGCGGGGGGCAGCACCAGGCCGGAGTTGTCCCCGTGGGTCATGATGATGGCCCCGATGAGCCGGGTGGAAACCCCCCAGCTGGTCTGGTGGGGGTACTGGAGGGTGTTGTTCCGGTCGGTGAACTTGATGTCAAAGGCCCGGGCGAAGCCGTCCCCGAAGTAATGGCTGGTGCCGGACTGGAGGGATTTGCCGTCGTGCATCATGGCCTCGATGGTGTAGGTGGCCTCGGCGCCGGCGAATTTCTCCTTGTCGGTCTTGCGGCCCTTCACCACCGGGATGGCCAGGTACTCCTCGCAGAGTTTGGCGTAGATATTCAGCATCCGCTCGGTTTCCTCGATGGCCTCCTGGGCGGTTTCGTGGAGGGTGTGGCCCTCCTGCCAGAGGAATTCGCTGGTCCGCAGGAAGGGGCGGGTGGTCTTTTCCCACCGCACCACGCTGCACCACTGGTTGTAGAGCTTGGGCAGGTCCCGGTAGGAGCCCACGATGTGGGCGTAATGCTCGCAGAAAAGGGTCTCCGAGGTGGGGCGCACCGCCAGCCGCTCCGCCAGCTTCTCGCTGCCGCCGTAGGTGACCCAGGCCGCCTCGGGGGCGAAGCCCTCCACATGGTCCTTCTCCTTCTGGAGGAGGCTCTCCGGGATGAACATGGGCATATAGACATTCTCATGGCCGGTGGCCTTGAACATCCCGTCCAGGATGGCGCGGATGTTCTCCCAGATGGCGTAGCCGTAAGGGCGGAAGATGGTGCAGCCCTTGACGCTGCTGTAGTCGATCAGCTCCGCCTTCTTCACCACGTCGGTGTACCATTTGGCAAAGTCCACCTCCATGGAGGTGATGTCCTCTACCAGCTTCTTTTCCTGTGCCATAGCTTCTTCTCCAATCCTCCGCCGGGCCTTCCGGCAGATCATTATTTCCCCGCCGCCAAAGGTTCCCGGGCCCCTCCCTCCCCATCCGCCGGGAAGGGAGCGGGGCCCCGCCTCCGGCGGCCGCTCTCCTCTATTATAAAGCTTTTCCTGTTTTAATCAAGCCCAGCCCGGCGAGGGGCTTTTTTTCTGCTGCGCTGGGCTTTCATTCGAGTAATACTCCGGTCGGACCGGAAGTCCGGGCTTCACTTTCTCTGCCGAGAGAAAGTGACAAAGAGCGGCCGGGGAGCCCCCCGGGCCCCC
>CAJFUT010000240.1 GCA_904420255.1 uncultured Angelakisella sp.
GGCGGCCCGGATGATGTCCCCCAGGCAGCGGGCGGCCCGCTCCACCTGGTCGTTGACCACGATGTAGTCGTATTCCGCGGCCATGGCCACCTCCCGGCGGGCGGTTTCCAGGCGGCCCCGGACCTCCTCGTCGGTTTCGGTGCCCCGGCCCACCAGGCGGCGGCGCAGCTCGGCGAAGGAGGGGGGCAGCACGAAGATGGAAAGGGCCTCGGGGAATTTCCGCCGGACCTGGGCCGCCCCCTTCACCTCGATCTCCAGGATCACGTCCCGGCCCGCCTCCAGCTCCCGGCGGATGGGCCCGGCGGGGGAGCCGTAGTAGTTGCCGTTGTAGAGGGTGTATTCGATGACCTCGTCCCGGGCGATCATCTCCTCAAAGGCCTCCCGGGTGACGAAGTGGTAGTCCACCCCGTCCCGCTCCCCGGGGCGGGGCTTCCGGGTGGTGGCGGAGATGGAATAGACCGCCTGGGGGTTGCTTTTGAAGTATTCCGCCAGGACGGTGCCCTTCCCGGCGCCGGACGGCCCCGAAAAGACCACCAGCACCCCCTTCCCGCTACTCATCGTCCTCCTCCTCGTCTTCCTCGTCGTCGTCATAGTCGTCGATGCGGTTGGCCACCGTTTCCGGCTGCACCGCCGAGAGGATGATGTGGTCCGAGTCGGTGATGATCACCGCCCGGGTCCGCCGCCCGTAGGTGGCGTCGATGAGGCTGCCGCTCTCCCGGGCGTCCTGGATGATCCGCTTGATGGGGGCGGATTCCGGGCTGACGATGGCCACCAGGCGGTTGGCCGACACCATGTTGCCGAAGCCGATGTTGATAAGCTTCATATTCTACACTCCTTTTCCGCCGGCGCGGCGGGTTATTCTTTTTCTGCTGCGCAGCGGCCCGCCGGGCTTATTCGATATTCTGGATCTGCTCCCGGATCTTTTCAATATCGCTTTTCATCTCCACCACCACCTGGGCGATGGCCACGTCCTGGGCCTTGCTGCCGATGGTGTTGGCCTCCCGGTTCATCTCCTGGACCAGGAAATCCAGCTTGCGGCCCACCGGCCCGGGGGCGTCCAGGATGGAGCGCATCTGGGCGATGTGGCTGCGCAGCCGCACCGTTTCCTCGTCCACCGCCAGGCGGTCCGCCACAATGGCGGCCTCGGTGAGGATCCGCTGCTGGTCCACGGCGGCGGTGGCCAGCAGCTCCTGGAGCTTCTGGGTCAGCTTCTGGCGGTAGAGGGCCACCGTCCGGGGGCTCTGCTCCTCCACCGCCGAAACCCCCGCCTCGATGGCGGAAAGGCGGGAGAGGATGTCCTCCCGGAGCTTCTCCCCCTCGGTGCGGCGCATCTGCAAAAACCGCTCCATGGCCTTCCGGGCCACCTCCGCCACGTCGGCCCAGACCCGGTCCTCATCGTCGGGGAGGCGGCGGACGGTGAAGATGTCGGAGAACCGGGCCACGGCGGAAAGCCCCAGGTCGTCGGCAAGGCCCAGCTCCGCCCCCAGCTCCCGGAGGGCCTCCACATATTCCCGGGCCAGGGCCTTGTTGAGGACCACCCCGGAGTCGGGGCTGTCCACCGTCTGGATCTGGACCGAGATTTCCACCTTCCCCCGGCCCACGGCGGACTGGGCGAAGCCCTTGAGCTTCTCCTCCAGGTACCCGTAGGCCCGGGGCACCCGGGAGGAAAACTCGAAATAGCGGTGGTTCACCGCCCGGATCTCCACGGTGATGTCCCGGCCGCCGGCGGTTTCCTGGGCCCTGCCGTAGCCGGTCATGCTCTGGATCATATGAGGACGCCCCTTTCCTGGCTTCTCTGTTTTTCGCCGGTTTTCTCCGCCGGATTCCCCGGCACGTCCCGTATCATCTTATTTTACCCCATTCCGGAAAGCTTTGTCAACGGGCCGGGCGGGCCGGGGCCCGCACCCATGTCCGTGAGCTGCGTTTCGTGAATCGTTAGTTTGTGCGCCGCTCTTTGAGGGCCGGAGGCCCCCGCCCCTCCCACTGCGCGGCGCTTCCCTCTACCCTAGATTCGCTTTCAGCGTTGGGATACTGATTTTTGCAATCCTGCGCTTCATTCTATTTTTGTTCAGCCCGGGAGCTGGGTCCCCTTTTTCTGCTAGCGCAGGGCTTCTTTCTAAAGTTTACTCCGGTCGGACCGGAAGTCCGGGCTTCACTTTCTCTGCCGAGAGAAAGTGACAAAGAGCGGCCGGGGAGCCCCCCGGGCCCCC
>CAJFUT010000241.1 GCA_904420255.1 uncultured Angelakisella sp.
GCCCCGAAGGGGCGGGCCTGACCCAGAAGGCCCTCGGCCCTTGCTCCCCGGCCGCTCTTTGTCACTTTCTCTCGGCAGAGAAAGTGAAGCCCGGACTTCCGGTGCGACCGGAGTAAGCTAATTAACAGAAAACCTAGCGGAGCAGAAAAAGAGAGCGGCGCACAAACCTGTGCCATTGAAAGACTTCTCTCACGGACATAAAAAGGGGGTCCAGGGGCCTCCCCCGGCCCGCGAACAAGGAAACAGGCCCGGCGGGAAAGGCCGGGCCTGTGCCTGCCGCCCCGGAAGGGGACAGGCGGGGGAAGGAAAATGAGGTAGAGAAGCTTGCGGAGGGATTGAAAGGATAAGGAAAGGGAGAAGGAGAAGGGAAGGGGGGCTGCGGGGTTACACCCCGAACAGCAGCCTGCCGTAGGAGGGGAAGGGCCAATGGTCCTCGCCCACCAGCAGCTCCAGCTGGTCGGCGGGTTCCCGGAGCCGCTCCATGGCGGCAAAGACGGTGTTCCGGCAATAGAGGGCGCGCAGCTCCATGTCCTGGCCGGCGCTGTCCCCGGCCAGGGCCTCCTCCAGCTCCCCCACCCGCTGGTAGAGGGTGTCGCAGAGGCCGGAGATGCGGCCGATCAGGTCCTCCTCCATCCGGCAGGGCGCGGCGGGTGCGGCGGCCTTCTTGGCGGCGGCGGCTTCGCTCAGCCCCCGGACATAGGCGGAAACGGCGGGGAGGATTTGGCGGCGGGCCATGTCCACCATGGTGAGGGCCTCGATGTGGAGGGTCTTGCAGTAGGCCTCCAGCATGATGTCGCACCGGGAAACGATCTCCGCCTCGGAGAAAATCTTGTGGCGGGTCAAAAGGTCCAGGTTCTTCCGGTCCCGGAAATGGGGCAGGGCCTCGGCGGTGGAGGAGAGGTTCAGCAGGCCCCGGCGGGCGGCCTCCTGGGGCCAGGCTCCGGCGTAGCCGTCCCCGTTGAAGATGATGCGGCTGTGGAGGTCCATGGTTTCCTTCACCAGGGCGGTGACGGCGGCGGAAAGGTCCTCCGTCCCCTCCAGCTCCTGGGCGAACCGCTCCAGCCGGTCGGCCACAATGACGTTGAGGACGATGTTGGGCCCGGCGATGGAGAGGGTGGAGCCCAGCATCCGGAATTCAAACTTGTTTCCGGTGAAGGCAAAGGGGCTGGTGCGGTTGCGGTCGGTGTTGTCCTTGGGGAAGAGGGGCAGCACCGGGACGCCGGTTTCCATCTGGGCGCCGGGGGCGCTGGTGTAATCGGTGCCCTTCTGGATGGATTCCAGGACGCCGGTGAGCTCATCCCCCAGGAAGATGGAAACAATGGCGGGGGGCGCCTCGTTGGCCCCCAGGCGGTGGTCGTTGCCGGCGGTGGCCACCGAAACCCGCAGCAGGTCCTGGTAATCGTCCACGGCGGCGATGACGGCGCAGAGGAAGACCAGGAACCGGGCGTTGTCCCGGGGGGAGCGGCCGGGGTTCAGCAGGTTCTCCCCGGTGTCGGTGGAAAGGGACCAGTTGTTGTGCTTGCCGCTGCCGTTGACCCCGGCGAAGGGCTTCTCGTGGAGGAGGCAGGCCAGGCCGTGGCGGTCCGCCACCTTTTTCATCAGCTCCATGGTGAGCTGGTTGTGGTCGGTGGCCACGTTGGTGTCCCCGAAGATGGGGGCCAGCTCGTGCTGGGCCGGGGCCACCTCGTTGTGTTCGGTCTTGGCCAGCACCCCCAGCTTCCAGAGCTCCCGGTCCAGGTCGGCCATGAAGGCCTTGACCCGGGGCTTGATGGCGCCGAAGTAGTGGTCCTCCAGCTCCTGGCCCTTGGGGGGGCGGGCGCCGAAGAGGGTGCGCCCGGTGTAAAAGAGGTCGGGGCGGCGCAGGTAGAGTTCCTTATCCACCAGGAAGTACTCCTGCTCCGGCCCCACGGTGGTGATGACCCGCCGGGCGGTGGTGTCCCCGAAGATCCGCAGGATCCGCAGGGCCGCCTGGTCCAGCACCTCCATCGACCGCAGGAGGGGGGTCTTTTTGTCCAGCACCTCCCCGGTGTAGGAGCAGAAGGCGGTGGGGATGTAGAGGGTGTCGTCCTTGACGAAGGCGGGGCTGGTGGGGTCCCAGGCGGTGTAGCCCCGGGCCTCGAAGGTGGCCCGCAGCCCCCCGGAGGGGAAGGAGGAGGCGTCC
>CAJFUT010000242.1 GCA_904420255.1 uncultured Angelakisella sp.
CGGCCTTTGGGCTCCCAACCCCCTGGGGGACCCGGACCCGGAGATTCTGGCCCAGATCGACGCCGAAGAACTGACAGTGGCGCCGGCTCATTAGAAGCCGCGCAGGTTCTGCATCGCAAACAAAAACGAAAAGAGCGGAAGGCTCCCTGGGCGCTTCCGCTCTTGTTTTTTCCCATCCGGGCCGCCCTAGAAGGACAGCCCCAGCTCCCCCTTCAGATAGGCCGCAAATTCCTCCGCCGTGGTAAACTGGTGGGCCACAATCCCCTGCTCCCGGGCCGCCTCCACGTTGGCTGCCACGTCGTCTGCAAAGACGGTTTCCCCTGGGACCAGGCGGTACTTCTCCAGCAGGGCCCGGTAAATGGCCGGGTCTGGCTTGCAGCAGTGGACCTCCCAGGAGGCCACCCCGCCCTCCATGGGGCGGAAGGCCGGGTACCGCTCCCGGAGGTAGCAGAAGGCCTCCCGGGGGAAGTTGGAAAGGTAATAAAGGTGGAAGCCCGCCTTCCCCAGCCGCTCCGCCAGTTCCCCGGTGCCGGGGATGGGACGGAAGATGCCGTACCATTCCCCGTCCAGCTCCCGGATCTCCCGGGCCAGCTCCGGGCAGGCCGCCGCCGAGGCCTCCAGGATCTCCTTCTCGCTGAGGTACCCCAGGTCGATGTTTTCCCGCCAGAAGGGGCTCTCCACCGTGGCCCGCCAGATCGCCTCCCCCTTCTCCCGGCCGTAGCGGCGGGTCATCCACTCCAGGGGCTTCCATTCGGCGATCACCATGCCCACATCAAAAACAATATTCCGGATCATATCGGTCTCGCTCCTTGCTGTCATTCTGCTGTCGTTGCTTCAGGGGGATTTCCCCTCCCCCGGGGGATACCGCCTTTCGTAGAGAAGGCGGCTGTAAACTGCCCGGCAGGCGGCGTAATAGGGCAGGGCGTAAAAGGCCGGGGCCACCAGGAGGCAGGCGGCAAGCCACGGGAGGAAGCTGAGGTCCAGCCACAGCAGCCGCCAGCGGTGCCCCCTGGTGCATTCCACCGAGCGGGCCACCGCCTCCCGGGCGGTGCAGCCGTAGTCCGGCCCCAGCAGCACCGGGGCCATGGCATAGCGCCGGGAAAAGGCCCAGGCCGCCAAAAGCCAGGCGATGCCCGCCACGCCCCCCACCGCCGCCAGCAGCGCCAGGGCGGGCGGGGAAAGGGCCCCCAGCCGCCCCCGGAACAGCCACAACCCCGCCGCGGCGGCGCCGAAGGGCAGCAGCGCCGCCCCCCAGGAAACGGCCCCGGTGTAAAGGAGGACCCCCAGGGACCGCAGCCAGAGGCGGCCCCGGTAGGGCAGGAACAGGCGCCCCGAGGGCTTTTCCTCCCTCCCCCGGGCCAGGGCGGAGAACCAGGCCAGGGCCCCCACCTCCAGGGGAAGGAGCAGCACCAGCCGCGCCCCCTCCAGGGCGGCGGAGGCCCAGAAGGCCCCCTCCCCCGCGGGCCAGCCGGTCCCGGCCCCGCCGTACCACTCCAGGCGGTAGCCCAGCAGGCGGAACACCGCCCCGTCGGCGAAGGACACCGCCCCCCAGGCCAGGGCCCAGAGGAGGAAAACCGCCGCGGCCGCCGCCAGCCGCCCCCGCAGGGCGGCCCGGGCCCGGGCCTTGATCTCTCGCACCAGCTTCATGGATCTTCACTCTCCCCCAGTAGCATGGGCGCTTTTGGGGGAGGGTATGCGGCGTCAGCCCCCCGATTCCTCAGAAAGCTGCTGAAAACGCTCCATGGCCCGGATCATCTCCGGGTTCAGCTCCGCCGCCGACCGGGCGCCGTGGGGCATGATCCCGGCCACCTCGATGACCCGGTCCCGCATCCAGAGCTGGGGGGTGGCAAAGCAGGTGTAGCCCCTGCCGTTGCCCACCAGCATCTGGGCCGGGGAGAGCCGGGGCAGCGCCATGGCGGTGAGAATCGCCCGGATGACCCCGCCGTGGGTGACAATGGCCACGTCGGCCAGCTCCTGCTGCATCACATGGGCCAGGATGGCGGAAAGCCCCGTGGCCACCCGCCGGGTGAATTCCTCCATGGACTCCCCCCCGGGAGGGGCCTCCTGGAGGGAGTTGCGGAGCCACTGCTGGAAGTCCTCCCGCCCGGAGAGCTCCTCCAGGGTGCGTCCGTCGTACTCCCCGAAATCCATCTCCGCCATGGAGGGCACCACCTGGAGGTCGGCCTCGGGGTAAAGGACCCCCGCCGTCTGGATGCAGCGGGTCAGGGGGCTGCAGAACACCGCGTCCACCTTGGGGTATTCATATTCCTCCTTCAGGCGCAGCAGGCCCCGGATCCCCTCCACCGAAAGCTCCGCGTCGGTGCGGCGGCCGGCGTAGGCCCCCCGCTTGTTGGAATCGGTCATCCCGTGGCGGATGAAGTGCAGTCGATAGTTTTTCATAAATTATCCTCCTAGGGTTTCTCCCTTTCCATGATACCCAATCCCGGAAAAAATGCAACCTTCCCCAAAAACTTTTTTGATTTTCCCCCTTCCGCCGGCGCCCGGGGGCGCCCGGGGAAATTTACGGCGCTTCTCACGATTCCAGGGGGAAAACTTCGTCGAGTTTGACAGTTTTCATTTTTCTTCGTTTTTTTCCGGCTTTTCCTGTGGACAAACCCGCCGGTATATAATATAATAATTTTTACATGGCGTAATCGCTTTGTTTTGTGGTTGTGTTTGGATCATTCCCGCTTGAGGGAGAGAGGGTGCGGCAGATTGAATTCCGAGTTTTCCAGGATATTGACCCTTCTTCGCAAGGAAAAGGGCGTCAGCCAGAAGGCGGCTGCCGCCAGCCTCGGGGTTTCCCAGGCCCTCCTTTCCCACTATGAGAAGGGCATCCGGGAGTGCGGTCTGGATTTCCTGGTCCGGGCCGCCGATTATTACAATGTTTCCTGCGATTATATGCTGGGCAGGACCCCGGACCGCTCCGGCACCACCCTCTCCATCGACCAGATCCCCGAGGCCGACGCCGCCGGCAAGGAAAACCTTTTCCAGGGGAGCATCCTCTCGGTCCTCAACAAAAAGCTCATCGCCAATTCCCTGAACATCCTCTATGACAAGCTGAACAAGGCGGGCAGCGAGGACCTGATCAAGGAGGTTTCCGACTACCTGATGGTGGCGGTGTACCAGATGTTCCGGGTGGTTTACGGCGCCAACAAGAACAACCACCCCGGCATCTTCAAGCTGCCGGAAACGGTGGCCCACCCCTACTCCGCCGCCGCCATGGAGATGCACCGGGCCAACGCCTCGGCCATCGCCCAGGACAAGCCGGTGGCGGGGATGGACCGGATCAAAAGCCCGGAAAAGCTGGAAATGTCCACCGAATCCATCACCACCGAATACCCCCTTTTCGGCACCAGCCTCCTGAACCTGGTGAGCAACGCCGAAAAGGCCATCGATTTCCCCGAGAAGCAGGGCTGAAGGGCCCCATCCCTTCCGCTGAAAGGGTCCGGCTGTGAGAGCCGGGCCTTTTTTCGTCCCTGCCCCTGTTTATGAACGAACCCTGAATTTACATCCTCCGCGGGGCGGTTCTCATTGACAGAACCCCCCGGTTCGCTTAAAATAATACTGTTGCAGTATTCTTTCACCATACCGACTTTGGAAGGGGGACCGCCGTGAAAAAGCTGTTGGCACTGCTCCTGCTGGCGGGGTGCCTGACGGGCTGCACCTCCCCCATGCCCGCCAGCCCCGAGGAGCTGCTGGATGCCCCCAAGCTCTCCGACACCCAGTACCAGGTGGACCGGGCCCTCCGGGAGCAGATGGGCCAGGATATCAAGCTCAAATACCCTCAGAGCGGGGACTACCGCTCCGCCTTCACCTTCTATGACATCGACAACGACGGCGCCGACGAGGCCATCGTCCTGCACAGTTACCAGAGCGGCGGCAACGCCCAGATCACCGTCATGGACCAGGAAAACGGCCAGTGGCAGGTGGAAAAGACCTACCCCGGCCTGAGCCCGGACATCGACTTCATCCGCTTTGAGCAGCTGGATTCCAACCCCGGCAAGGCCATGGTCATCGGTTGGCGCCCCGAGGGGGGCCAGAAAATCGTGGCCGCCTACCGCTATGAGAACCGGGAGTTCACCATGCTGGGCAGCGAGGACTACACCCAGCTGTGCATCGACGACTTCAACCGGGACGGCATCAGCGAGCTGCTCATCGTTTCCGCCGAATCCGACGCCCGGCCCACCCTCATTTACATGGGGGAGCAGGAGGGGCTGCTGGACGTGCTGGACTCGGTGAACCTGGACCGCCAGCTGGTCACTTTCCAGACCCCGGTTTCCGGGCTCATCTCCCCCGGTGTTTACGGCGCGGTACTGGACGTCTATAATGAGAGGGGCAACCTCTGCTCCATTGTGGTGCAGGTGGAGGACGGCCGCCTGGTCCTCCCCCTGGACGACGGGGACGGCGTGCTCTTTTCCAGCACCATCCGCTCCGGCGGGGAGGCCAGCGTCTTTTCCCAGGACGTCACCGGGGACGGGGTCATCGACATCCCCACCGAATGGATGCCCGCCGGCCATGAGGACCTGGAGGATGAAAACCGCCTTCTCTTTACCAATTACGTCAATCTGGGCCCCGGGGGCTTCACCACCGTCATGCGGGCCTTTGTCAACCCCACCGAGGGCTACCGCCTCACCCTGCCGGACCGCTGGTTCTCCGGGGAGGAAACGGTGACCGCCGTCCGCCAGTCGGGAAGCGCCGAGGTGATCTTCTTCCTCTACAGCGGGGACATCTCGGACCGGAGCCGGGAGCTGCTGCGGGTCCAGCTGGTGGACCTCCAGTCCCCCCCCAAGCAGTTCGACGCCAGCGCCTATTTCCTGCTGGCCAAGCGGGGCAGCTTTGAATACTACGCCCGCATCCCCGCCTCGGACGCGGCGGAATATTCCGTCACCCAGGAGGAGGTCCTTTCCCTCTTCCAGCTCCTGTGACGGGGCACAATCCAGATGAAAAAAGGAGGCAGAGCCGATTATGAAACGGATCCTGGTATGCGAGGATGAAGACGCCATCCGGGAATTTGTGGTCATCAACCTGAAACGCGCCGGCTACGAGGTGGTGGACGTCCCCAACGGGGAGGAAGCCCTCCGGGTCTATCAGGAAAACAAGGGGGACTTCGGCCTGGCGCTGCTGGACATCATGCTCCCCGGCATCGACGGCTTCACCGTCTGCAAGCGGCTGCGGGAGCAGGATAAATCCATCGGCATCATCATGCTCAGCGCCAAGAGCCAGGAGATGGACAAGGTGAACGGCCTGATGCAGGGGGCGGACGATTACGTCACCAAGCCCTTCTCCCCCATGGAGCTGGTGGCCCGGGTGGACGCGGTGTTCCGCCGGGTGAATATGTCCGCCGCCCGGCCCGAGCCGGAAAACGAGCTGATCTCCGGCCCCTTCGTCCTCAACATCCGCAGCCGCAGCCTCACAAAGGACGGCCGGAAAATCGACCTGACCCAGGTGGAGTTCCAGCTGATGGAACACTTCCTCCGCAACCCCAACATCGCCCTGGATCGGGCCTCCCTCCTCTCCACCGTGTGGGGGGACAGCTACTTCGGGGACGACAAGATCGTCGACGTCAACGTCCGCCGCCTGCGGATGAAGATCGAGGACGAGCCCAGCAACCCCAAGTACCTCACCACCGTCTGGGGCTTCGGCTACAAATGGGTCTGCCCTGAGCAGGGGGACTAAAGGCCCCGAACCCCGCGGAAAAATCGGAAGGGAGGCGCCGCCATGGCGGTGAAGAAGATCACCAAGCGCTGGCTGATCAACAGCTTCAGCGTGGTCCTTATCAGCGTGGCGGCCATGGTGGTTGCCATCTCCATTTCGGTGCGCAGCTATTACTACAACGGCGCCCGGCAGTTCCTCATGTCCCGGTCCGATTCGGTGACCACCCTCCTGGAAAGCTATTCCCAGGACAGCTCGGTGGATTTCTCGGTGCAGCTGCGCCGGCTGGTGGAGGACTATGAATACAAGGCCCAGTCGGAGCTGATGGCCATTGACGGGGACAAAAACGTCATCATCACCTCCAGCGGCTTTGAGCCGGGCGCCGCCCTGGAGATGCCGGACTACGACATGGCCTATTCCTCCCAGAACGGCGTGGGGGAATACATCGGCTACATCGGCAACGAGAAGGTCATGGCCATCACCGTCATGTCCCGGATCATCAGCGACGACCTTTTCGCCATGCGGTTTGTGGTTTCCCTCACCCGCATCGACCAGCAGATTTGGGCCCTGGTGCTTTTCGCCTGCCTGCTGGGCCTTGCCATCATCCTCTTTGTCCTCTATTCCAGCTCCTACTTCATCAACTCCATCATCATCCCCATCGGAGAGGTGGGCCAGACCGCCCGCCAGATCGCCCAGGGGGACCTCCAGGTCCGCCTGGCGGTGGAAAAGGATGACGAAATCGGGGAGCTCTGCGCCTCCATCAACAACATGGCTGAGGAGCTGGCCAACTCCGAGAAGATCAAAAACGACTTTATCTCCTCGGTTTCCCACGAGCTGCGCACCCCCCTGACCGCCATCCGCGGGTGGGGGGAAACCCTGATGGGCGGCGGCGCCGACCTGGACCAGGATACCCTCCGGAAGGGGATGCACGTCATCATGGATGAAACCGAGCGCCTCTCCTCCATGGTGGAGGAGCTGCTGGACTTCTCCCGGATGCAGAGCGGCCGCCTGGCCCTGGAGGAGGAGCGGCTGGACGCCGTGGCGGAGCTTTCCGACGCGGTGCTTATCTTCACCGAGCGGGCCAAAAAGGAGAACAAGAGCCTGATCTACGAGGAGCCGGAATTCTTCGCCCCGGTGATGGGGGACCGGAACCGCCTGCGCCAGGTCTTTGTCAACATCTTGGACAACGCCCTCAAATATTCCGACAGCGGGGACACCATCACCGTCCTGGCCAAGCTGGAGGAGGGCAGGTTTGCCGTAACCGTTTCGGACACGGGGTGCGGCATCTCCCGGGAGGACCTGCCCATGGTCAAGACCCGCTTCTACAAAGGGCATACCACCCGCCGGGGCAGCGGCATCGGCCTTGCCGTGGCGGATGAGCTGATACGAATGCACAAAGGCTCCCTGGAGCTGGAGTCGGAGAAGGACGTGGGCACCACCGTCCGCATCACCCTCCCCCTGGCGGGCGCCAATGACACGAAAGGAAGTACAAAGGATTGAGCTGCAAGAAAACCAGCATCGGGGGCCAGGCCCTCATCGAAGGCATCATGATGCGGGGGCCCGTCACCTCCGCCATGGCGGTGCGGCTGCCGGACGGGACCATCGACACCGAAACCTGGCCCACCAACAAAAGCGGCACCACCCCCTGGTATAAAAAGGCCTATTTCATCCGGGGCATCTTCAATATGGTGGACACCCTGAAAACCGGCTTCGGCTGCCTGATGAAATCCGCCGACAAGGCCGGCATCGAGGAGGAGGAGCCCACCAAATTCGAAAAGGGGCTGGCGAAGCTCCTGGGGGCCAACGTCAACAACGTCATGAACACGGTGGCCATTATCCTGGGGGTAGGGCTGGCCATCCTCCTTTTCATCGTCATCCCCACAGGGGCTGCCTCCCTGCTGCGCCCCGTCCTCCCCGGGACCGGCTTGCTGGCCCTGGTGGAGGGGCTGGTGAAGATGGCGGTCTTCATCACCTATATGTGGCTCAGTTCCCGGCTGCCCGATGTAAAGCGCCTCTACGGCTACCACGGCAGCGAGCACAAGACCATCGCCTGTTATGAGGCCGGGGAGGAACTGACGGTGGAAAACGTCCGGAAATACACCCGGTTCCACCCCCGGTGCGGCACCAGCTTCCTGTTCCTGGTGATCCTCATTTCCATCCTGGTTTCCTCCCTGATCACCTGGCAGAACGCCCTGGTGCGGATGGCGCTGCGGCTGCTGCTGCTGCCGGTGGTGGTGGGAATCGCCTACGAGCTGATCAAGCTGGCGGGCCGGTACACCAACCCCGTCACCCGGATCATCTCCGCCCCGGGGCTGTGGCTCCAGCGCCTCACCACCGCCGAGCCGGACGACAACATGATGGAGGTGGCCATCGCCGCCATGAAACTGGTGATCCCGGAGGACCCCGATGCGGACAACTGGTAACGCCCTCCCCCATCCCCCGGAAACCCTGGACCAGGTCTACCGCCGGGGCAGGGCCGCTCTGGCCGCCGCCGGCGGGGAAGGAGATTCCCCCCTGGAGGCGGCCTTCCTCTTTGAGAAGGCCTTCGGGCTTTCCCGGGGCGCCCTCCTTTCCCGGGGCGGGGAGCCCGCAGGGGCGGAGGAAGCGGCCGCCTTCCAGGCCATGGTGGAGCGGCGGCTGGCGGGGGAGCCCCTCCAGTACATCCTGGGGGAGTGGGAGTTTTTCGGCCTCCCCTTTTCAGTGGGGCCCGGGGTGCTGATCCCCCGGCCGGAAACCGAGCTGCTGGTGGAAAAGGCCCTGGAGCTGCTGGAGGGTATCCCCTCCCCCCTTCTCCTGGACCTCTGCTCCGGGAGCGGCTGCATCCCCATCGCCCTGGGAGCTTCCCGCCCCGACGCCCGGGTGTGGGGGGTGGAGCTTTCCCCCGCCGCCCTTTCCTTCTTCCGCCAAAACCTCCTGGCAAACCGGGCCGCCAACGTGACGGCGGTGGAGGGGGATGTTTTCGCCCTGCCCGGGGAGATCACCGGGAGGAAATACCGCCTCATCACCGCCAACCCCCCCTATATCCCCCGGGGGGAGCTGGGAAGCCTCCAGCGGGAGGTGGGGGCCGAGCCCCCCATGGCCCTGGACGGGGGGCCCGACGGCCTGGATTTTTACCGCCGGCTGCCGGGGCTCTGCCGGCCCCTGCTGGAGCCCGGCGGCGCCCTGCTCCTGGAAATCGGGGAGGACCAGGGGGCCGCTGTCAGGGCCCTTCTGGAGGGCGCCGGGTACCGCAGCGTGGAGGTTTTCCGGGACCTTTCCGGCCTGGATCGGGTGGTTTTGGGGTTTTTCTAAGGTTTTTTGCACAAGGAACAGCCCCGGTTCTTCGTACAATACGGAAAATTTTTTTCTTTTCCCCTAAAAATTGGCTATTTGGCCCGCCTCGTGTTATACTAGAATTGGACAAGAAGTACATTTTCTGCCAGATCTGGTAAAAGGAGGTGCTCTCTGCTCGATGAAAAACCGGGAATTGGCGGTGATGCACAGCAAGCTGGAGGTCTACCGCCACGGGCTTCAGGCGGCCAAGGCCAAGGGGGACCTGGACAAGGCCCGCCAGTGGCTGGAGAGCATCGCCGCCCTGAAGAAGGAAATCGCCCACTGTTCCGCCCGCCAGAATCAGGAAGACTGACCCAAGGCACCCGGGGGGTGCTTTTTTTGTTGCGCAAAAGCATAAGCAAAACGGCCATGGGCCGTTTCCGGCGGCATGGCCATGCAGTTTTCCAGGGCGGGGGGCGGCCCGTCCGTACAATGGCGCTCCCGGCACGCGCCCGCCCATGAAGCCTCCCGGCTATTCCTTCTTTTCCAGCTCCCTCTGCAGCTCCAGGAGCCGTGCGATCTGATCCAGGACATAGGCCTGAAACTCCGGGCGCAGCTCCCGGAAAATCCCCTCCATCCGCTGGGAAAGGGCGTTGGGGGCCGGCTGGAACATCTCCCCTTTCCCTTCCCGGAGCCACTCCTCCCTCACCTGGAAGGCGGCGCAGATAAGCTTCACCAGGCGGTCGTTGACGCCCCGCTTCCCCAGCTCGATTCCGGCGATATAGCCGTTGGAAACGGAAATCTCCTTCGCAAATTTCGCCTGGGACAGCCCAAGGGCCGCCCGAACTTCCTTGATCCGCTGATTGATGGACAAACGAGGTTCCTCCTTATTCTTCCGGATGCCGCCAGGGCTTTGCCAGGGGCACCGAAAAGGTTGTTCCTTTTGGGGGGACTGCCGGCAATACTGTTTTACAATAGCACATTTTTACTCACAAAGCAAGCGCGTCCGGCTTTGTCGAACATTGACATACTTGCTATGTTGTGGTATTATACTTTCATAGATAGTAACCTGTGCTGAGAGGGGGCGATAACCGGAATGGATCGGGAAAAGGCGCTGCTGGAGCTCAACGCCAATTTCAGCAAGCTCAACGACCAAAACCGCCGCTACATCCTGGGGCTTTCCGAGGCCCTGGCCTTTGCCCAGGAGGTGCTGGAGGGGCCTCCGCCCAAGGACCGGCAGGAAACCGTCCCGGAAAGGAGCCCCCATGAATAACCTGTCCATCCTCTCCCAGGGCTTCCGGCCGGAGCTGGCGCTGGAGCAGGAGGTGCGCGGCGCCTTCCCCGCCCTGGAGGCCTATTTTTCCCCGGAGCAGCGGGAGGCCTTCCGGGAAACCCCCTATCCCTACCTGATCCTCTACAATTACCTTCCGGGGGAATGGATCCGCACCTCCCTCCTGAGGCCCGGGTCCTCCCTTTACTTCACCTTCCGCCAAAGCGGCTTCTGGGACCGCAAGGAAATGTCCCTGGTGATCCTGATGTCCTACCACCGGGAGCTGAAAAAGCAACGGGAAAGTCA